>DASQYN010000208.1:0-4159 GCA_035639215.1 Burkholderiales bacterium | reverse complement strand
CGTCGGGCAGGAGCATCCCGTGACGGTGCACCTGCCGGCCGATGTCTTCCGCCGCCGCAACGCGCAGGCGTTGAAGCGCCAGTTCGACGAGGAGCATCTGCGACGCTACGGCACGAACGCCCCCGAGGAGGCCGCCGAGATCGTCAGCCTGCGCGCCGCAGTAACGGGCGTGCTGAAGAAGCCGCCGCTCGAGCGCATCGAGCGCGGCGGCCGCGCGCCGCTCGCCTCGGCGAAGCGTGGTGTCCGTAAAGCGTATTTCGCCGAGCTCGGAAAGGCGGTCGCCACGCCGACCTTCGCGCGCGAAGCCCTGCGCGCGGGCAACCACATCGCCGGTCCGGCGCTCATCGAAGAGCACGCATCGACGACGGTGCTGTTGCCGGGGGACCGTATGAGCGTCGACGGGTTCGGCAACCTGGTGATCGAGGTCGGGAGGAGGAAGGCATGAAGCGGCGCAGGAGTGACGCGGTGCTCACCGAGATCGTGCGCAACGGCGTGATCGCCGTGACCGAGGAGATGAAGACCAATCTCATGCGCACCGCCTACAACATGATCGTCTACGAGGCGCTCGACTTCACCGTCGGCCTCTACACCCCCGAGGGCGAGACGATCTCCATCGGGCTCGGGCTGCCGAGCTTCATCCGCGGCATGGCGGAGACGGTGAAGGCGATGCTGCGCCACTTCGGCAAAGACGGGCTCGAGCCGGGCGATATCCTGGTCACGAACGACGCCTACACCACCGGCAGCCACCTCTATCACTTCACCTTCAGCCTGCCGATCTTCCATCGCGGCAGGCTCTCGGGCTTCGCGTGCTGCATGGCGCACTGGACCGACGTCGGCGGCGTGCTCGGCGGCGTCACCACCGACATCTATTCCGAGGGCCTGCAGGTGCCGATCCTCAAGTACGCACGCGCCGGCGTGGTGAACCAGGACCTCGTCGACATCATCCGCATGAACGTGCGCATCCCCGAGCGCGCCATGGGTGACCTGCGGGCGCAGATCACGGCGGTGCGGACCGGTGAACGGCGCTTCCTCGAGCTGCTCGAGCGCTACGGCCGCGACGAGGTGCTCGGCGCGATCGCGAGCATCATGGACCAGTCGGAGGCCGCGGCGCGCACGCGCACGCGCGCCATCCCGGACGGCGTCTACGAGGCCGAGTCCTTCATGGACGACGACGGCGTCGAGATCGGCAAGCCGGTGCCGATCAAGGTCCGCGTCGTGAAGCGAGCCGATGAAATGACGATCGACCTCTCGGAGGTGAGCAAGCAGGTGCGCGGCTTCTACAATTCGGGCGCCACCACCGGCTACTCGTGCGCCCAGGTCGCGTACAAGTGCCTCACCTCGCCAACCGATTATCCGATCAACGAGGGCAGCTTCCGGTCGCTTAAAGTGGTGCTGGCGCCGGGCACGGTGGTGAGCGCGGTGAAGCCGGCGGCGATGCGCTGGTGGATGACCTTCCCGATGACGGTCGTCGACACGGTGTTCAAGGCCATGGCCGCGCCGATTGCGGACCGCACGATCGCCGCCCACCATGCCGATCTCTGCGTCGCGCTCATCAACGGCATCTCGCCGAAGGACGGGCGGCTGTTCCTCGCCGGCATCGGGCCGCTCGGCGGCGGCTTCGGCGCGAAGCTAAGCGAAGACGGCGTAAGCGCGACGGTGTGCATGAACGACGGCGACACGCACAACCATCCGGTCGAGCAGATGGAGGCCAAGTATCCGCTGCTCTTCGAACGCCATGCGCTGCGCCAGGATTCCGGCGGCGCCGGGCGCTACCGCGGGGGACTCGGCACCGAGCAGGTGGTCCAGGCGCGCTCGCCGATCAACATCAACGTGCAGGTCGATCGCGTGCACTGCCAGCCTTGGGGCCTCGCGGGCGGCGCCCCGGGCGCCGGCAACCAGGTGACGCTGCGCATCGGCGGCAAGGAGATCGTCGACCTGCCGAACGCCAAGGTGCTGATGAAGCGGCTCAATGCCGGAGATGCGATCACCGTGCGCGCGGGCGGCGGCGGCGGCTTCGGCCCGCCGCACGTGCGCGATCCCGAGCGCGTGGCCGAGGACGTGCGCCAGGGATATGTTTCGGCTGCGGCCGCGGCGGAGAGCTACGGCGTGGTGCTCGATCCGCAGACGCTGGAAGTCGATCGCGCCGCGACTCAACAGAGGAGGAGGGGGAAATGACCCATACCAGTACCGCGGCCGTCACACCCGAGCAGATCGCGGCGCGCATCGAGCGGCTGCCGCTATCGCCGTGGCACCTCAGGTTGCGCGTCATCATGGGCATCGCGCTCTTCTTCGACGCGTTCGACGCGCTCGCCATCGCCTACGTGCTGCCCGTGCTGATCGGCATGTGGAAGCTCGCGCCGAGCCAGATCGGCCTGCTGATCTCGGCCGGGTTCGCCGGCCAGCTGGTGGGCGCGATCTTCTTCGGCTGGCTCGCCGAGCGCATCGGCCGCATTCCCGGCGCGATCTGGACGATTGCCATCTTCTCCGTGTTCAGCATCGTGTGCGCCTTCTCCTGGAGCTTCGGCTCGATGCTCGTCTTCCGCTTCATCCAGGGCCTCGGCCTCGGCGGCGAGGTGCCGATCGCGGCCGCCTACATCGGCGAGATAGCGAAGGCCGACCGGCGCGGGCGCTTCTTCCTCCTCTACCAGGTGGTGTTCGCGGTCGGGCTTGCCGCCGTCGCCGTCGCCGCGACCTGGATCGTGCCGCACCTCGGATGGCAATGGATGTTCTACGTCGGCGCGGTGCCGGCGGTCATTGCGCTCGTCCTTCGGCGCACGCTGCCCGAATCGCCGCGCTGGCTTGCCTCGCGCGGCCGGCTCGACGAAGCCGACCGTACGCTGCGCGCCATCGAGGACGAAGTGACGAAGACCAGCGGCCAGGCGCTGCCGGCGTTGCCGAGCGACGTTCCGCCGGTGAGCGCGAGCCGCGCGCGATGGGGCGAGCTTTTTTCCAGCCTGTACGCGCGTCGCACCTTCGCCGTCTGGGTGATGTGGTTCTGTTCGTATCTCGTCACCTACGGCATTGCCGGCTGGCTGCCTACCGTGTACCGGACGGTGTTCAAGCTGCCGGTGCAGCAGGCGCTGCAATACACGATGGTGACGCCGGTCGTCGGCGTCGTCGCCGCGCTCGCCTGCGCCTATTTCATCGATGTCACCGGCCGGAAAGCGTGGTTCGCGGTGGCATTCCTCGTCGGCTCGCTCCCGCTCTTCGTGCTCTCGCTTGGGGCGGCGGGCAGCGCGCTCAACGTGATGATCCTCTCCACGCTGTCGTGGTTCTTCATTACCACCATCTCGCTCGGCCTTTATCTCTACAGCGCCGAGATCTATCCGACGCGCATGCGCGCGCTCGGCACCGGAACCGGCACGGCGTGGCTGCGCCTCGCTTCGATCATCGGCCCGTTCGTCGTCGGCATGATCCTGCCGGCCGGCGGCCTGGGCGGCGTGTTCCTGATGTTCGCCATTGCCTCGCTCGTCGGCGGCGTAGTAACGGCGCTGTTCGGCATGGAGACGCGCGGCCGCATCCTCGAGCAGCTTTCGCCCTGACGCGCGTCAGTCCTGGAGCGGGATGTGCGCCTCGCGGATTACGCGGGCATAGAGCGCGAGGTCCGACTGGAAGCGGGCGGCGAACGCTTCGGGCGTGCTGCCGACCGGCTCGTAGCCGAGAGCCGGAAAGCGCTGCGCGATTTCCGGGGCCGCGATGGTCTTGTGCGTCGCGGTGTAGAGGCGCTCAACCACTGCGCGCGGCGTGCCGGCCGGCGCGAAGAGCCCAAGCCAACCGGTGAGCTCGAAGCCCGGGACGCCGGCCTCGACCATGGTCGGCACTTCGGGAATGGCGGGCGAGCGCCGCGGATTCGTCATGCCGAGCGCACGCAGCCTGCCCGAGCGGATGTGCTGGATGGCGTTGCCGAGCGGGCCGAAGGCGAAATCGACCTCGCCGGCAAGCAGCGCCTGGTACATCGGCGCGTCGCCCTTATAGGGCACGTGGACGACGTCGATGCCGGTCGTCTGCTTGAAGAGCTCGCCGACCAGGTGCGGCGGCGCGCCGAGCCCGGTAGAGCCGAAGTTGAGCTAGCCCGGTTTCTCTCGCGCGAGGGCGAGCAGGTCTCTCACCGAGCGCACCGGGAGCTGCGCAGTGCTCACGAGGACGAGGAACGACGAGG
>DASQYN010000207.1:0-3311 GCA_035639215.1 Burkholderiales bacterium | reverse complement strand
GCAAGGCGCTACGCCGTGACCACGGCGCCGACGTCGTCGTCATGGGCTGCGCCGGCATGGCGCGCTACCGCAAGCCGCTCCAGGACGAGATCGGCATCCCGGTGGTCGAGCCCACGCAGGCGGCGGTCGCCATGGCGATCGGCCGCGTACGCCTCAACTGGAATTCGGGGTAGGGTCGTAACTATTAGGGCAGCTCGCCCGGCAGGTCGAAGCGCTGGCGCGTAGTGCAGTAGCGCGTGCCATAGAGCCGGCCGATCGGACGGTAGAGCGCCTCCGAGATGCGCTTGGTCGCCGGGTCGATGATGCCCTCGCGCGCGTGCACGAGCAGGATCTCGCCCACCACCATCTCGCGCTCGGGGCCGAACTGGATGCGTCGCTCCACCCGGCACTCGAGCGAGGCGGCCGCCTCGGCGATGCGAGGATGCTTTACCGTCTTCGCGGGCACCGGCGTGAGCCCGGCGCGCGCGAACTCGCTCTCGCTCTCCGGGATCTCCGCCCCGGTGGCGTGCAGTGCGTTGGCCGTCCCCTCGTCGGCGAGGTTGACGACGAATTCGCCGGTGCGGCGGATGTTCTTCAGCGTGTGCTTCAGCTCGCCGTCGAGGCGCCAGTTGAAGCTGACGATGCATAGCGGCGGCTCTTCGGAGATCACGTTGAAAAAGGAAAAAGGCGCGCAGTTGGCGACGCCGTTCTCGCTCCAGGTCGAGATCCAGGCGATCGGCCGCGGGATCACCAGGCCGATCAGCAGCTTGTAGCGCTCGAGCGCCGGAAGCTCTTTTAGGAGCGCGTCCAAATGAGAAAAATGGGGTCTGTCCCCATTTAGGTTCCGGGTTTGGCGGGCGTGACCTCGGCGCCGACGCGATCGACGATCAGGCGGTAATGCTCGGGGCGGCGGTGCGCGGCGAAGTTGAACATGGTCTTCTTGAGGTTCGCGGCGAGGTCGATGTCGCAGTCGAAGCAGATCACCTCGTCCTCCTCCGACTGGCTCTTCACCGCGATCTCGCCGGTCGGCGCGACGATCAGAGAATGGCCGAACATGCGGAAGCCGTCCTCGAAGCCGGCCTTCGCGGTCTCGACCAGCCAGGTGGCGTTCTGGAACGCCATCGACTGCGCCATGATCAGGTGGTGGTGCACGCGCAGCGCCGGCGGCTCGGGATAGTGCAGGTTCTCGCTCGGCGTGTTGAAGCCGAGGGCGACGATCTCGGCGCCCTGCAGCGCGAGCACGCGGAACGCCTCGGGCCAGCGCCGGTCGTTGCAGATCAGCATGCCGGTGATGGCGCCCATGAAGTTCCACACCCGGAAACCGAGGTCGCCGACCTCGAAGTACTTCTTCTCCAGGTGCTGGAACGCCGCCCGCGGCTTGTGCTCGGCGTGCCCCGGCAGGTGGATCTTGCGGTACTTGCCGACGATCGAGCCGTCGGGCCCGACGAGGATCGCCGTGTTGAAGCGCCGCCCCTGGGGCGTGAGCTCTGCGTAGCCGATGTAGAAGCCGATGCCGAGCTTTTTCGCTTCATCGAATAGCGCACGCGTTTCCCGCCCCGGCATCTCGCGCTCGAAATAGCGACTGTCCACTTGCGCCTGATCTTGCATCCACCAGCGCGGAAAGAAGGTCGTGAGCGCGAGCTCCGGGAATACCACGAACTTCGCCCCCATGGCGTGCGCGTCCTGCAGCAGCTTCTTCAACCTCGAGACCGCGGCGGCGCGCGAGTCCGACTTGTGGAGCGGACCGAGCTGGGCGGCGGCGATCTTCAGGTGTCTAGCCATTGATGAGCATCCTTAGTTGGCGCGCCGGACCGTCGATAGTGGCAGCCGCGGCCACCGGTCCCGGCACGCCGCGAGCCAGGAACTGCCCCGAGCCTCGCGCGACTTTGAGCTCGCCGCCCTCAACGACTATGCGGCCGCGGCTCGTCACGAGCTGCGGCCAGCCGCGGTAGACATGGCCCTCGTAGGGCGTATAGCCCACGGCGTCGTGCATCATCGAGTAGTCGATGCGCTTCTCGACCTCGGGATCCCAGACGGCGATGTCGGCATCCGAGCCGATCGCGATCGTGCCCTTGCGCGGGTAGAGGCCGTACATGCGCGCATGGTTGGTCGCCCCGAGCGCGACGAACTGGTTGATCGTCAGGCGCTTCTTCAGCACGCCTTCCGAGAAGAGGATCGGCAGGCGCATCTCGATGCCCGGCACGCCGTTCGCCATCTCCTTGAAGGTGGTCTCATTGCCGCGGGGGATCTTCGCCGTCTTGTCGAATTTGTACGGCGCATGGTCGGAGGAATAGACCTGGAAAGTGCCATTGGCGAGCCCGGCCCAGATCGCCTCCTGCGCCGCCTTGTCGCGCAGCGGCGGGCTGCAGCACCATTTCGCGCCCTCGACGCCTGGCCGGTCCATGTCCTCGGCAGTGAGCACGAGATACTGCGGGCAGGTCTCGGCGTAGATGCGCGCGCCGAGCGTTTGCGCGGCGCGGATGGTGCTCGTCGTCTGCGGGCTCGAGACGTGCACGATCAGCACCGGCGCGCCGAGCAGGCGCGACAGCATGATGATGCGATTCGTCGCCTCGGCCTCGGCGAGCTCGGCGTGCGCGACGCCGTGGAACTTCGGCGCGCCGTGGCCGCGCTCGATCAGCCGCTTGGCGATCCAGCGGATCATGTCGTCGTTCTCGGCGTGCACCATCACCAGCGCCCCTTCGCGCTCGGCGACGCTCAGCACCTCGAGGAGCTGGTAGTCCTCGAGCCGCCACTTCGGGTAGGTCATGTACACCTTGAACGAGGTGATGCCGCCCTTGATCGCCGCCGGAAGCTCGTCGGCCAGCACCTTCTCGGTCGGATCGCCGATGATGAGATGAAAGCCGTAGTCGATCACCGCCTTGGTGCGAGCCCGCTCGTGATAGTCCGCGACCGTCGCCGTGACCGAGGTGCCGCGGTGCTGCGCCGCGAAGGGGATGATGGTCGTGGTGCCGCCGAACGCGGCGGACACCGTGCCGCTGTAGAAGTCGTCGGCCGACATGATGCCCATGCCGGAGAGCTGCTCGATGTGGCAATGGCTGTCGATGCCGCCCGGCAGCACATAGCGGCCGGCTGCGTCGATGTCGCGGCGGCCCGCGGGCAGGCGCTCCGCCATGGCGACGATCTTCTCGCCTGCGATGCCGATATCGCAGCGCATCGTCTCGCTGGCGGTCGCGACCGTGCCGTTACGGATCGTGAGATCGAGCGGGTCCATTGGCACGCATAATATTCGACCATGAAGCTGAAATCGCACGGACGCTACGACTATTCCGCAATCGCGGAGCGCAACGACTATAGCTGGCCGGACGGCAAGC
>DASQYN010000206.1:0-4100 GCA_035639215.1 Burkholderiales bacterium | reverse complement strand
GCCGCCGATGCGCGGCCCGCGCTGCCCTGCGCCCCGGCGGCGCCCCGCGCGGGGCATCGCCATGGGGCTCGCCTACCGCCGGGCTTTGCGCTTGGCGCGCTTCGTCCCGTTGCTGCGGGCGAGCGCGGCGACGTGCTTGTCGAGCTCGGCGACGCGGCGCGAAAGCTGGCTCACGTCGTGCGAGGTCGGCACGCCGATGCCCTTCAGCGCCTTGGTGAGGCGCTCTTCGAAGATGCGCTCGAGCTTGCCCAGGCCGCCGCTCGCCTGCGCGCGGATCTGGCCCACGCCGCCGGCCGTCAGCGCGCGGGTGCGCGCCTTGCCCTCTTCGACGAGCAGGTCGAACAGCTTGCCGCCTTCCTTGCGCGCGGTGGAGAACGCGCCGACTCCCGCGAGCCAGATCTCGTTGCCCGACTGCGTGACCGCCTTCGCCAGATTGGTTCCTGAACGCTTTGCTGCCATGACCTGATCCTTTCCTAGAGTGAGTCGTACGACAAAGGCGTCGTAGCCAGAGAGCCGCGCTACGAAAGATGCCACGCGCGCGGTCGGCAGATTTGACCTAGCGCAAATCCGGTAGCTGCGCGACGGGCGAGCATGTCCTCTCAAAATATGGCGAGCGCTTCCTTCGTTACCGGCGCGACCGGATTCATCGGCAGGCGGCTGGTGGCGCGACTGCTGCAACGCGCCGAAGGTCCGGTGTACTTTCTCGTGCATCCGCGCAGCGTGAGCAAGCTCGACGCGCTCTATGCGCGCTGGGGCGTCGATCGCGCGAAGGCGGTTCCGGTGCTCGGCGACCTCACGGCAGTGGGACTCGGCGTGCGGCCGGAGGAAGCGGCGACGCTGAAGGGCCGGGTGCGCCACTTCTTCCACCTCGCCGCGGTCTACGACCTCGCGGCGAGCGCCGAGTCGCAGATCGCCGCCAACGTCGACGGCACCCGGCACGCGGTCGCCTTCGCCGCGGCGATCGGCGCGGGCTGCTTCCATCACATGAGCTCGATCGCCGCGGCCGGGCTTTACGACGGCACGTTCACCGAGGACATGTTCGAGGAGGCCGAGAACCTCGACCACCCCTACTTCAGCACCAAGCACGAAGCCGAGCGAATCGTGCGGGCCGAATGCGCTGTGCCGTGGCGCGTCTACCGCCCGGGCATCGTGGTCGGCCAGTCCGACACCGGGGAAATGGACAAGATCGACGGCCCCTACTACTTCTTCAAGCCGCTCCAGAAGCTGCGCGAGCTGCTGCCGCGCTGGTTCCCGGCGATCGGCCTGGAAGGCGGGCGCCTGAACCTGGTGCCGGTGGACTTCGTGGTGCGGGCGATGGACGAGCTCGCGCACCGCGACGGCCTCGACCGGCGTTGTTTCCATCTCACCGACCCGGATGCCAAGCGCGTCGGCGAGATCCTCGACATTTTCGCGCGCGCCGCTCACGCGCCCGAGCTCGTGCTGCGCGTGAATCCTCGCCTGCTCGACTTCGTGCCGGAGAGCGTGCGCCAGGCGCTCGCGATGCTGACGCCGATGCACCGGCTGCAGTCGGCGCTCCTGCGCGACCTCGGCTTGCCGCCCGAAGTGATGCGCTTCGTGAGCTACCCGACCCGCTTCGGCAACCGCGAGACGCGCAAGCTCCTCGACGAGGCGGGCATCCGCGTGCCGCGTCTCGAGGACTACGCGTGGAAGCTCTGGGACTACTGGGAGCGCCATCTCGATCCCGATCTCCATGTCGACCGCAGCCTCGCCGGCGCGGTGCGCGGTAAGGTGGTCATGATCACCGGCGCCGCCGGTGGCATCGGCAAGGCCACCGCGCTGAAGGCCGCCGCGGCGGGCGCCAAGGTGATGGTCGTCGACCGCGACGAGGAGAAGCTCGAGCGCATGCGCGCGGAGCTCGCGCCGCGAGGCTGGCAGGTGTCCTTCCATTGCGTCGACCTCACCAACGCGGAAGAAGTCGAGCGCCTCGCCGCCTCGGTGCTCGAGACGCACGGCGCGGTCGACGTGCTGGTGAACAACGCCGGGCATTCGATCCGGCGTTCGATCGAGCATTCCTATGCGCGCTTCCACGACTTCGAGCGCGTGATGAGCGTCAACTACTTCGGCGCGCTGCGGCTGACGCTCGCCTTGCTCCCCGGCATGCAGCAGCGCCGGCGCGGCCAGGTGATCGACATCTCTTCGCTCGGCGTGCTGACCAACGCGCCGCGCTTCGCCGCCTATGCCGCCTCGAAGGCCGCGATGGACGCGTTTGCGCGCTGCGCGGGCGCTGAGTTCGCCGACAGCGGCATCGACTTCACGACGGTGTACATGCCGCTCGTGCGCACCGCGATGAGCGCTCCGACCGAGGTCTACCGGCAGGTGCCGATGCTCTCGCCCGAGGAAGCGGCCGAGCTAGTTGCCCGCGCAATGATCCACCGCCCGGGACACATCGCCACGCGGCTGGGGGTGTTCGCGCAAATGCTGCACATGGTGGCACCGCACCTTTCCGACGCGGTGAACAACATCGGCTACCGCATGTTCCCGGAGTCGAAGCGCGCGCTCGGGGAAGCGGAGGCCGCGCCTGCCGAGCCCACCGCTGATCAGGCCGTGTTCGCGAAGCTCATGAAAGGCGTGCACCTCTAGCGGCGGCAATTTCGGCCGCTCGCCGCTTTCCTCACGGTTCGCTCACCGATTTCCTACCGCGGGGCCGCCCGAATCGCTCGTACAGGCGCTTCACGGACTCAGGCGCACCGCGGATGCGCAGGAACGCGCCTTCGCCGTCGGCGCGTTCCTCGAGCACCGTGCAGGTCGCGAAGATCTCCCCGCGCACCCTCTGCGCAGCCCAGGGGAGGAAGAGCTCGGCCTCGACGAGATCGCGCTGGAAGAAGGCGGCGATCGCTTCGTGCAGCTTCGCGATATCGCCCGCGCGGCGGGCGCTCATCACGATGCATCCGGGGTACTTTGCGCGCAAAGCCGCCTCGTCCCCGCCCCGGTCGATCTTGTTGAAGACGAGCAGGCGCGGCACCTCCTTCGCGCCGATCTCGTCGAGCACTTCGTCGGTCACCGCGAGCTGGCGCTCGAACCCGGGGTCGCTGGCGTCCACGACATGCACGAGCAACGAAGCCTCGAGCGCCTCATCGAGCGTCGACTTGAACGAGGCGACGAGCCCGTGCGGCAGGTTCTTGATGAAGCCGACCGTGTCGCTGACGAGCACGCGCGGCACGGTCTCCGGATGGAGCGCGCGCACCGTGGTATCCAGCGTTGCGAAAAGCTTGTCCGCGACCAGCGCCTCGCTTCCCGTAAGGGCGCGCATCAGGGTGGACTTGCCCGCGTTCGTGTATCCGACGAGCGCCACGCGCGCGAGCCCCTGGCGCTCCTGTCGCCGGGCGCGCTGCGTCCTGCGGTCAAGGACCGTGGCGTCGAGCTCCTTCTGCAGCTCGGCGATGCGGTCGCGGATCTTGCGCCGGTCGAGCTCGCCGTGCGATTCGCCGCCACTGCGGCCACCGGTGCCGCTGCGCGCCCGGTCCTTCGGCCCGGCCTGCTTGGCGGCTTCGCGCAGGCGCGGCGCCATGTAGCCAAGGCGCGCGATCTCGACCTGCGCGCGGGCGGTGCGCGAGCGCGCGTGCCGGTGAAAGATCTCGAGGATCACCATGGTGCGGTCCATCACCTCGCCGCCGACCTCCTTTTCCAGATTGAACGCCTGCGAGGGGGAGATCTCGTGGTCGATCAGGATCGCGTCGGCGCCGTGTTCTTCCCGCAGCAGGCGAAGCTCGTCCCGCTTGCCAGTGCCGAAGTACGCCGTCTTGTCGAATCCGGCGCGCTTCTGCGTGAATGTGCCGACGACCTCGAATCCCAGCGTCTTCGCGAGCTGGCGCAGCTCGGCCAGCGAGGCATCGAATTCGAGGTCGCTCACGCTGGACAACTGTACGGCCGCGACGATGGCGCGCTTCGATTTCTGGCGGGCTTCTTGCGTCATGGTGCGCGGAGCCTATCAGCAAAGCGGATCCCCGCAATGCCTCGTCGAGCTAGGCCCGCTGCACGATCGCGCCGAGGATGCGCTCGAAGGCGTCGTCGGCGAGCCGGTGCAGCTCGGCGGTGGTGCGGTTCTGCACCGGGTGAGGCACGACGACGAGCGCGGGCTC
>DASQYN010000205.1:0-10061 GCA_035639215.1 Burkholderiales bacterium | reverse complement strand
CGTCGCCCAGGAGGGAAGCCTTCACCAGGATGCGGTGTCCGCCGCGCTCGAGCGCGGCGGACACCGCATCCTGGTGAAGGCTTCCCTCCTGGGCGACGGCGCGCGCGAGCGTGTCGAGCGGCTGCGGCGGCCGGTCGAGCGCGCCGGCGAAGAGCCGGGCGACGCGTCGCTGCGGATCGAGGAGCAGCGCCGCCGCGGCGTCCGGAAACTCGCCGGTCTTGCGGCAGAACTTGTAGTAGCCCCAGCGCGCGCCGCTGCCCAGCTTCGGCACGCGGATCGACTCGACGATCTCGTCGTCCTGGAGCTGCGTCGTGAAAGGCGCCGTCATGAATGCATCGGCCTTGATCTCCCGCTTGCCGGACGGGCCGGTCAGGCGCACCGTCGCATCGAGGACGGCGAGCGCCAGCGGCCAGTCCGCCGCCGGATCGGCGTGCGCGAGGCTGCCGCCCACCGTGCCGCGATTGCGCACTGCGCGGTAAGCGACGACGCGCGCTACGCTCGCCAGCGGCTCGCAGCCGGCGAGCGGCCGGTCTTCGAGCTCGGCGTGCGTCACGGCAGCGCCGATGCGCCATCCGTCGCGCTCGTCGGCAATTTCCCGTAGGGCGGGAATGCGCGAAACATCCACGAGAAGCCTGGGGCGCGCGAGGCGCAGGTTGAGCATCGGCCCGAGCGACTGTCCGCCGGCAATGGGCTTGGCATCGGCTCCCGCGAGCGCCTTCAGCGCCTCGCCGACATCCTTCGGGCGCACATAGTCGAAGGCGGCCGGCTTCATGCCGCCTCCCGTTTTGGCGCGGCCTTGGCGCGCTCGAAGGCCTCGAGGAGCTTTTCCGGCGTCAGCGGCGTGTCGCGCACCTCGACGCCGTAAGGCTCGAGCGCGTTGTTCACCGCGTTGAAGATCACCGCCGGCGGCGCGATCGCGCCGCCCTCGCCCATGCCCTTGATGCCGAGCTCGGTGTAAGGCGAGGGCGACTCGAGGTGGAAGATGCGGATGTTCGGTATCTCGGTCGGCCCGGGGATGAGGTAGTCGGCGAGCGTCGACGCGTTCGGCTGGCCGTTCGCGTCGTACTGCTGCTCCTCGTAGAGCGCGGTGCCGATGCCCTGCGCGATGCCGCCGATCGCCTGACCCTCGACGATCGCCGGATTGACGAGCGTGCCGCAATCCTCGATCACCACATAGTCGAGGATCTCGACCTGCCCGGTCTCCGTATCGACCGCCACGGCCACTGCGTGCGAGGCATAGCTGAAGGCACCGGTGTCGCGCGCGGGCTTGAAAGCGACGGAAGCCTCCAGGCCCTGCCGGTCGACGTCGGCAGGCAGACGCTCGGGACGCATGTACCAGGCCTCCGCAATATCGCGCAGGGAGACACTGGCTCCGGAAGAGGAAATGACCGACGCATTCTCGAAGCGGCACTGCTCCTTCGGCGCCTTGAGCAGGTGCGCGCCGATGTGCACGAAGCGCGGGATCAGCTCCTTGCACGCGTTCACCACTGCGCCGCCCGACATGACTATGGACCGCGAGGCGTAGGTGCCGGTGGAGAACGGCGTCGTGCCGGTGTCGCCGTGCACGACCTGCACGCGCGCCACGTCGATGCCGAGCACCTGGTGCGCGAGCTGCGCCATGGTCGTTTCCATGCCCTGCCCGTGCGACTGCACGCCGATGCGCACCTCGAGGCCGCCGCCGGTGGTGAGGCGCACCGCCGCCTGGTCGTAGCCGGGCGTCATCGGCAATCCCCAGGCGGCGAATACGCTGGTGCCGTGCGCCGACTGCTCGCAGTAGCTGGCGAACCCTATGCCGACCACGCGGCCATCCGGCTCGCCTTTCTTCTGGCGTTCGCGCCATTTCTCGACGTCGAGCTTCTCGCGCGCCATCTTCAGCGCGCGCGGATAGTCGCCGCTGTCGTAGTGTTTCTTCGCGACGTTGTCGTAGGGCATCTGCTCGGGGCGCACCAGGTTCATAAGGCGCACCTCGTAGGGATCGCGGTCCACCGCGCGCGCGATGGCGTCGATCATCAGCTCCATCGCGAAGCACACGCCGGTGCGCGCCACGCCGCGGTAGGGCAGGAACCCGGGCTTGTTGGTCGCCACGCAGTAGGTCTTCACCCGGTAGCCGCGGAAGTCGTACGGCCCTGGCAGGTTGCCGGTCGCCTGCCCCGGCTCGAGGCCGATGGTGAACGGCCAGTTGGAGTAGGCGCCGCCGTCGATCGTCACCTCCGCGTCGAGCGCGAGCAGCCGCCCTTGCTTGCTCGCATAGGCGGTCAGGTTGTAGTGATGCTGGCGCGAGTTGGCGCCCGCGACCAGGTGCTCGCGCCGGTCCTCGATGTAGCGGAAGGGCTTGCGGTACCTGAGCGCGAGCCAGGCGACGCACAGGTCCTCCGGGAAAACGATGCACTTGTAGCCGAAGCCGCCGCCGACGTCGGGGGCGATCACCCGCACCTTCTCCTCGGGAAGGCCGAGGAAGCGCGCCACCCCCACGCGTAACAGGTGCGGGGTCTGCGACGAGCTGTAGAGCACCAGCTGATTGGCGCGATCGTCCCACACCGCGAGCGTGCCCTTGCCCTCCATCGGGTTCATCGACTGCCGCGAGAGCGCGATCTCGCGCTTCACCACCACGTCGGCTTTCTTCGACTGCTCCTCGAAGCCGTTGTCGAGCGATAGCGTAAGGTAGAGGTTGTCGTCCCACGCCTCGTGGATGCGCACCTGCTTCTCGTGCCTCGCGGCCAGGGCGTCCACCAGCACGGGCAGCTCCTCGAAGTCGACCTCCACCTGCTCCGCCAGGTCCTCCGCCTCGGCGCGCGTCTTTCCGACGCAGCAGGCGATCGGCTCGCCGACGAAGCGCACCTTGTCGAAGGCCAGGTGGTGCTGCTCGGAGAGCTTGAAGGTCGGCAGCGTGGAAGGAGCGACGATCGGCAGGACCTCCGGCATGTCCTCGCGGACGAAGACGCGGCCATCGGATCCTGCCGGCTTGCGCACGCCGCGGAGGCGGGCGTGCGCGAGCGGCGAGCGCAGGAACGCCACCTCGCGCTGCCCGGGCAGGATCATGTCCGGGACGAAGGTGCCCCGCCCGTGCAGGTGGCGCGAGTCTTCCTTGCGGGGCAGGCGTGCGCCGACCCCCTGGCCCGCCTTGCCCTCGCCGCTCATGTGCGCTTCGCGGACTTCTGGTAGCGGTAGTCGTCGAGGTTCTGCTCGGCGACGCGGAACCACAGGTTCTCGTCGTCGCGGAACTTCGACCACGACTCGTAGATCTTCTTGAACTCGGGGCTCTTCGCCGACTGCTCGCCGAAGAACTGCTCGGTCGCCTTGTAGCATGCGTCGAGCACGGAGCGCGGGAACTGGCGCAGCTGCGCGCCCCCCGCGATCAGCCGGCGCAACGCCTCGGGGTTCTTCGCGTCGTACTTGGCCATCATGACCAGGGTCTGCTCCGCGGCCGCAGACTCGATCGCCTCCTGGTAAGGCTTGGGCAGCGCCTCCCACGCCTTCTGGTTGATGAGCAGCGTCACCTGGGCGCTGCCTTCCCACCAGCCCGGCGTGTAGTAGTACTTGGCAACCTTCTGCAGCCCGAGCTTCTCGTCATCGTAGGGGCCGATCCATTCCGCCGCGTCGATCGTGCCCTTCTCGAGAGAGGTGTAGATGTCGGAGGGCGGGATCTGCTGCGGCACCGCGCCGAGCTTGGAGAGGATCGCGCCGCCGATGCCGCCGATCCGGAATTTCAGGCCCTTCAGGTCGGCGACGCTCTTGATCTCCTTGCGGTACCAGCCGCCCATCTGCACGCCGACGTTGCCCACCGGGAACTGGATGATGTTGTACTTCTTGAACACGTCGCGCATGAGCTGCAGCCCGCCGCCGTCGTACATCCAGGCCGCCTGCTGGCGCGCGTTCAGGCCGAACGGCATGCCGGCGTCGAAGCCGAGCGCCGTGTCCTTGCCGAAGAAGAACGAGGAGAGCACGTGCCCGGCCTCGATCGTGCCGTCCTGCACGGCATTGAACACCGAGCCGGGCGGCACGATCTCGCCGGCGGCGAAGGTGCGGATCTCGAACTTGCCGCCGCTCACCGCGTTCACGCGCCTGGCCCAGTTCTCCGCCGAGCCGTGCATCGCGTCGAGGCTCTTCGGCCACATCGTGGCGTAGCGCCAGCGCACCGTCTCGCCCGCCTGCGCGCGCGCCGGCGTTTGGGCGGCCACGCCCACGCTGCCGAGCGCCACGCCCGCTCCGGCCTGCTTGATGAAATCGCGTCGCTTCATGTCGTCTCCTCCTTTGAGAGTGCTTGGGATACTGCGTGGGGAATGCGCCCGCCCCAGGGACGCGCGCGCTCGAGCGCTGCGGCGGCGGCGAAGAGCTCCTCCTCCGCGTGCCAGCGCGCCACGAGCTGCAGCCCCACCGGAAGCCCCGCGGCGGTGAAGCCCGCCGGCACGCTGATCGCCGGGTGCCCGGTGAGGTTGAAAAGGTTGAGGTAGGGAATCCACGCGGCGCGCATGTCGCCCGCCTCGCGGCCGTTGACGGTGATCGGCTGCTCGGCGCCGTGCGAGACGGCGAGCGGCGGCCGGCTCAGGGTCGGTGTCGCGACCAGGTCGCAGCGCTCGAACCATGCCTGCACGGCGCGGAAGAACTCGGTGCGCTTTGCGGTCGCGGCGGCAAGCTCCTGCCCGCTGTAGCGGCCGCCCGCGCGGATGCCGGCGGCGAAGCCCGGCTCGATCTTCGGCTCCACGGCCGCCAGGGTCTTGTAAAACCGCGTCGCCCAGTTCGATTGCTGGAGCACGCGCCACGCCGGCTCGGCGTTCTCGACCTGCTCCTCGACCGTCTCGACGCGCGCGCCGAGCGCCGCGAGCGCCGCCTCGCACTGGCTGCGGACCTCGTCGTCGAGCAGCGTATTGCCGAGCAGCGGGCGCCAGTGGATGCGCAGGTTCTCGACCGGCAGAGCCGGCTCGGCCCTTTTTTCACCCTGCAAAAGCGAGTACGGATCGCTCGCATGGGGGCCGGCGAGCGCGCGGAACATGAGGCGCGTGTCCTCGACCGTCCGCGCCATGAGGCCGAGGTGCACGATATTGTTGAACGCGTCGGGCAGCTGGCTGTGCGGGATCGCGCCGAGCGTCGGCTTCAGGCCGACGATGCCGCAGCAGGCGGCGGGCAGGCGCGTCGACGCGCCGGCATCGGTGGCGAGCGAAAGCGGCCCCATGCCGCAGGCCACCGCCACCGCAGAGCCGCCGGAGGAGCCGCCGGGCGTCAGGCGCGTGTCCCAGGGATTGCGGGTCACGCCCGAGATCGGCGAGTCGGTCAGCAGCTTCCAGGCGAACTCGGGCGTCGTCGTCTTGCCGAGGATCACCGCGCCCGCGTCTTTCAGGCGTTGCACGGCCACGGCATCCGCGGCCGGGACGTTGTTCTCCATGAGGCGCGAGCCCCACGCGGTGCGCACGCCGGCGGTGTTGATGATGTCCTTCACCGAGACCGGCACGCCGGCGAGCGGGCCCGGGCGCTCGCCGGCCGCGCGGCGGCGGTCGATCGCCGCAGCCTGCGCGCGCGCCTCCTCGGCGCACACCGTGACGAAGGCATGCAGAGTCGGGTCGAGCGCCGCGATGTGCTCGAGACAATGCTCGAGCGCCTCGCACGCCGAGAGCTCGCCGCGCGCGATGCCGGCCGCGGTCGGGAATAGGCTAGACTCGCGCGCCATGTCCAAGCCCGAGGCGCGCGAAGTCCGGCTGCCGCTCTGGTCGCGCCCGGGCTACCTGATCCGCCGCCTGCATCAGATCCATCTCGCGCTGTTTCTCGAGGAGTGCAAGGCTTCGCAGCTCACGCCGGTGCAGTACGGCCTGCTCACCGCGCTCGCCATCCGCGGCGATCTCGACCAGGTGTCGCTCGCCGAGGAGCTGGGCCTCGATCGCACCACCACCGCCGAGGTGCTGCGGCGCCTGGAGGCGCGCCGGCTCGTTTCGCGCAAGGCGAATCCCGACGACCGGCGCGCCAAGCTGGCGCGCATCACGCCGCAGGGCCGCAAGCTGATGGGCGCGATGTTCAGGTCGATGCAACGCGCGCAGGACCGGCTCTGCGCGCCCCTCTCGCAGAAGGAGCGCGATGTGTTCATGCAGACGCTCGTGCGCCTGATCGAAGCGAACAACGCGGTCGGCCGCGGCGCGCTGCGCATGGACTAGGCCGCCTAGACCGGCAGCACCAGATCGTTGGCGATCAGTACGGTGTCGTAGATGCACTGGCGCTCCTGCAAGAGCAGCTTGCCCTCCCTGCGCACGAAGGTGTCGAAATAGCGCCCCGACTGCTGGATCGTGGTGGGGCCGTCGACGAGCGTCTGCAGCAGGAGGTAGTTCGACTGCGCCTTGATGCTCTCGCCCTTGTCTTCCAGCACGCGCACGTTGGTGACGAAGTGCTGCAAGGTGCGCGGCGCATACATCTGCGTGTGCTTGAGGGCAAAGGCGCGGTCGCGGATCATGGCCCTGGAGTCGGCGTATACCAGCCCCACCGGCAGGCCGGCGTCGGCGTTCTCGCGCGCCGTGATGCGATACACGGCGTCCTCGGTGAAGTACTCGGGCCAGCGCTCCACGTCGCCGCAGTCCAGCGTCCAGCAGTAGTCGGCGTGGAATTCCTCGATCTCGAGGCGCGCCTCGCGCGTGGTCCTCGGATCGGCCGGCACCATGTCGTAGCCCCGGTACATTGCGCTTCTCCTCCCCGCTGCGTTCGCCTTAGAGCCCCATCACCTCGCGGTAGTGGGCGTACATCCCGCGGATCGCCGCCTCGTCGATCACGGCGTGCGTCGTGCCGAGCGTGCTGCCGCCGAGCTTGACGATGCCGCGCTCGCTCGGCGAGCGGCGGATGCCTTCCTGCACGAACTTGATCGCCTCGTTGTCCTCCAGGCCGAGGAAGCCCGACGGGCCCATGAGGTTGCCCTGGCGCAGGCGATGGCGCGTCATCTCCTCGTCGTCGCTCTCATAGCCGAACATGGTCCACAGCATGATCATGCTGTGCGGGCCGTTCGGCACGATGTGGCGCACGCCGAGCGTGTTCAGCTCGCGCTGCACGATGAAGTTGGGCCAGATGGTCTGCATGGTGACCGACCACGGCGAGTCGAACTCGCGCACATACTGGAGGAAGCGCCCGTCGGCGAGCTTGAAGTCCTCCCGGTAGGCGCGCATCTCGCCCTTCACCTTGCCCACGGCGTCGGCGACGTTGTCGGGCTTGGCCGAGGCGAGCGTGCCGTGGCGGCCGCTCGTGTCGGCAATCATGCCGTTCTTGCTGCCCGCCACCATCAGCCCGAAGGTGACCAGGAACGAGTGCAGCAGCGTGGCGTGGTACGGGTCTTTGAGGTTCTCGTGATAGAGCTTCCAGTTCCCGGGCAGCTCGTTGCGATAGTAGCCGAGGAGCTTCACCCGGCGGCCCTTGAACACCACCTCGAAGTCCTTCAGGATCTCGGCGCCGAGGTACTGCTCGATCGGCTCCATCTCCCTGCAGAACGAGGCGAACACCACGCCGTGCAGCGTCGCGACGTTGAGCTTCAGCAGCCCATGGTCCTCGTTGCGGAAGTCCTTCGGCATCCCGCCGCCCTCGCCCTTCACGCCGCGCTTGAACGGCACGCCCTGCAGATTGCCTTTCAGGTCGTAGGACCATTGGTGGTAGGGGCAGACGAACTCCTTCGCGTTGCCGCGCTGCGTGCGGCAGAACTCGGCGCCGCGGTGCGCGCAGCGGTTCTCGAAGACGTGCACGCTGCCGTCACCGTCGCGCGCCACCACCACCGGTGTCGGGCCGACGAAGGAGCGCTTGAAGTCGCCGGGATTCGGTATCTCGGCCTCGAGCGCCACGAAGTTCCAGGTCGCCCCGTGGAAGATGCGCTCGATCTCGCGCTGGTAGATCTCCGGGCTGGTGTAGATCCAGTCGGGAATGACCTGCAGCCCTTCGGCCGGCCATTTGTAGTCGAACGCGCCGTCGAGCCGCTCCTTCGCGAAAGTTCCGGGCTGGTGGATTACGGTATTGACGCTGAACATGCGGCCTCCGTCAGAAGATCCTTGAGCCGGGTGCCGCTGTCGGCGAGGCGGCTCGCCGGCAGCTGGGCGCGCGATTCGATGAGACGGCGCGCGACGCGGATCTCGGCACCCTGGTTGAACGCGACGGCGAGGCGCAGGCGACCGTCGAGCAGGCCGAAGGCCAGGCGCTCGCCGCGCCAGACGATTTCCATTCCCGGCTCCGTCACCCCGGCCATCTGGATGTTCGCGCCGAGCTGGTCGGACCAGAACCAGGGAACTTCGGCATAGGGACGCGCCGCTTCGCCCCCCGCCGCGGCGGCGATGCTGCGCGCCGCGGCGATCGCCTGGTTCTGCGCGTTCTGCCACGACTCCAGGCGCACGTGGCGCCCGAGAATCGCGTTGTAGTGGCTGGTGACATCGCCCGCGGCGTAGACGTTCTCGAGCGTGGTCCGGCAGTACTCGTCCACCACCAAACCGTCGCTCGAGGCGGCGCCGGCCGACTCGGCGAGCTCGGTATTCGGGATGATGCCGATGCCGATTACCACGAGATCGGCGGGCAGCTCGCTGCCGTCGGCGAGCGCGACGCTGCGCAACGTGCCGTTGCCGGCGCCGTCGCTGCAGATGCGCGACACCGCCACGCCCAGGCGCAGCGCCACCCCGTTCGCCGTATGCAGCGAGGCGATGCGCGAGGCGATCGGCGCGGGCAGCACACGGTCGAGCAGCGCCGCCTGTCGCTCGACGACCGTGACCGCGAGACCGCGCTTCAGCGCGCTCGAGGCCACCTCCAGGCCAATGAAGCCGCCGCCGATCACGACCAGGCGCCGCCCGGGCAGGAGCTCGGCGGCCAGCCGCTCGGCGTCGTCGCACGTGCGCAGGTAGTGCACACCGGGAAGGCCCTCGGGCGCGCCGGTCAGCGGCCGCACGCGGCTGCCGGTGCAAAGCAGCAAACGTGAGTATTCGATGCGCTCGCCCTCGGCGGTGATCACGGTCCGGCTCCTCGGCGCGATCGCCTCGACGCGCGAGCCGGTGCGCAGCCGCACCCCGTGGGCGGCATACCATTCGCGCGGATGGATCGTGGCGGCGTCGCTCGGCTCCTCGCCGAGCAGCACGCTTTTCGAAAGGCGCGGGCGCTCGTAAGGCGCGTGGTGCTCTTCGCCGATCAGCATGACTTCGCCGGCGAATCCGGCGCCGCGCAGCGCCTCGGCGGCGCGGCCCCCGGCCTGGCCGGCACCGACGATGACGACGCGCTCAGTCGCCGAGGTCAACGTACACCTTTCCGCCTTCGCTCTTCACCGGATAGACGCGCACCGGCTCGGTGACCGGGGCGCCGCGCGGCGCCCCCGTCTTGAGGTCGAAGCGCCCCTGGTGCAGCGGGCACTCGATGCAGCCGTCCTCGACGTAGCCCTCGGACAGGTGCGCGAACTGGTGAGTGCAGACGTCGTGCAGCGCGTAGAGAGCCCCGCCGCTGCGGCACAGCGCGATCGGACGCTCGCCGATGGTGACGCCCATCGCCTCGTCCCCGCCCAGCGCATCGGCGCCCGCGACCTCGTGCCAGCCCATGAGGGCCCTCCTCCAATTTGATCAGTGTACCCCGCATTTTTTTCGAGCGTCAACGGGGCGGCCGCGGCGCGCCCGCGGCGCGCCGCGGCTGCGCCGCTATTTCAAGTGGGCGCCGCGCCTGGCGTAGAGCTCGTCGTCGGCGTAGCCCATGGTCTCGGGCCTCGCCTTGCCCAGCATGACCTGGAAGTACACCGGCGCCAGGCTGTCGTTGACGTAGCCATGGATGACGCCGGGCGGACAGGCGATGCACTCCCACTTCGCGAGACGGGTCTCCTCGCGGTTGCCCTGCTCGTCCTCGACGAACACGGTGAGCAGGCCCTCCAGCACGAAGAAGCATTCCTCGACTTCGTGCGTGTGCGCCGCGTTCCCCTGGCCGGGCTCGACGTACATGATCGACAGCGTGAAGCCGCGCGCCGGGATGACCGTCGGGTCGTCGTGCTTGCCGGAACCGCCGGCGCCGATAAAGCGGTGCTGGGCGCGGCGGTAGCCCTCGATCTTGGCGTCCTCGAAGGCATTCCAGTCAGCCACCTTGTCGCGGAAGCG
>DASQYN010000204.1:0-7923 GCA_035639215.1 Burkholderiales bacterium | reverse complement strand
CGCGGCTCGAGCAGCGTGCCGACGCTGGTGCTGCGGCTGCCGCCCAGGAATGAAGACGTGTCGAAGGTGACCACGAGGTAGCTCGGGCGGCCGGCCGGCACGTCGAGCACGACCGCCGGCCGGTCGAGCTGCACCGTACCGCGGTATTCCGTGCGGCACTGGGCGTCGACCGTGTGGATATGCAGCGCGGCGCGCACGTTAGCGTCCATCTGCGTGTGCACCGCAAGATTTCCGCCCGGCGCCGTGGGATAGGTTTTCAGTCCCGAACAAGCGCTCAGAAGCGCCAGGAGGGCAATCAGCGAAAGACGCACCGCGATCAGTTTTTCGTCAGATCGGGACAGCCGACGTTCTCTCCGGTCGCCCACCCGGTCACCGCGCGGATCATCGTGTCCGCGCCATGGGTGGGCGCATAGATGTCGATGCGGGTACGGCTGCGGTCGATGGGCGTCGCGTCGGCAACCAGCATGTAGAGGCCGCCTTCCGGTTCCTTGCCGGGGATGATCACGCCGCCGCCCTGGTAGTGGCGCTGCACGTGAAGCTCGGCTTTCTGCGCGCTCACGAGCACCGTGGGCTTATAGGTGGTGAGGATGTTCTGGTAGCTGGTCGAGGTCTGCGAGATCGTCCGCACGCTGACGTTCAGGCATTCCGGCGCCTTCGCCTGGAAGGTCTTCGCCACCTCGCGGAGCGGCCGCTTCGCCTCGAAGGTCTGCTTCTGCCCGAAGGTCGCGCCGGGCACCTGCTCGCGGAATTGCTGGGCGTTTTGCGGAAAGTCCACGCAGCCAGCAAGCGCGAGCGCCGCGACGCCGAAATAGAGCCGATTCATTGGTTTTCACTCCCTCTTCTTCTTCGTTCGTCCGGCGGCTTGCCTACCGCCGCCGGGGGTTCGTATTATCTGCCTCCCCGCAAGACGACCCGAGGAGAAACTTCACCATGGCCATTAAAGTGGGCGACCGGCTGCCCGACGGCAAGCTGATGGAGAGCACCGAGTTCGACTCCGGCACGCAGTGCGCGATGCCGCCCAAGGAAGTCAATGTCGGCGAGGCAGCCAAGGGCAAGAAGATCGCCATCTTCGGCCTGCCCGGCGCGTATACGCCGACCTGCTCGGCGAAGCACGTGCCGAGCTATGTGCAGAACCTAGAGCAGCTGAAGAAGAAAGGCGTGAGCGAGATCTGGTGCGTGGCGGTGAACGACGCCTTCGTCATGGCGCACTGGGGGCGCGACCAGAAGGCGCTCGGCAAGATCCGCTTCCTCGCCGACGGCAGCGCCGACTGGACCAAGAAGCTCGGCCTCGATCTCGACCTCAACGCCCGCGGCATGGGCACGCGCATGCAGCGCTTCTCGATGCTGGTCGACAACGGCACGGTGAAGCAGGTGAACGTCGAGGCGCCGGGCAAGTTCGAGGTGTCCGACGCCGGCACGATGCTTAAGCAGCTCTGATACCGCGCGTTACAAATCCGTTGTCAGCGGCGGGCCGGGGCGGTGCGTTAAATGCAGGGTCATTCTTGAAAGGAGATCCTGATGAAGCTTCCCGTTTTCACCATCCTGACGGCAGCCTTGCTCGCCGGCTCATCCGCGCTCTACGCCCAGTCGCCGGAAGGCGGCAAGCCCCCCGCCGGCAAGGCGCAGGCGCGCCGCTTCGACTGCTCGAAGGCCAAGGATCCGAAGGGCTGCGAGGAGCGCGTCGCGAAGCTGCGCGAGGCGCGCGAGAAGGCAGAAAAGGCCTGCGAGGGCAAGACCGGAGCCGAGCGGCGCGAGTGCATGGAAAAGGCGTTCTGCGCCGAGGCCAAGGACCCCGCCAAGTGCGAGGCGACGCTGAAGGAGCGCGCCGCGCAGCGCGAGAAGATCCGCGCCGCCTGCAAGGACAAGAAAGGCGACGACCTGAAGGCCTGCATAAGGGAGCAGCGCGCCGCGAACAAGAAGTAATCCGTCCCGCAGCCCGGTGGAACGACGGCGCGGCGGCGCTGTCGCAATCACTGGCATGAGAAGAACAACCCCGGGGCGGCTCCTCGCCGCCCCGCTGCTTTTTCTAGCGCTCGTCTGCGCCGCAGCGGCGGCGCCCCAGAAGGTCGCCTCGGTCGAGGGGGTGACCGAGTACCGGCTCGACAACGGCCTGCGCGTGCTCACGGTTCCCGATCCGAGCGTCGATACGCTCACCGTGCACGTCGTCTACCTCGTCGGCTCGCGCCAGGAGGGCTACGGCGAAAGGGGCATGGCGCATCTTCTCGAGCACATGCTTTTCAAGGGCTCGAAGAAGCATCCCGACATCAAGCAGGAGTTCACCGCGCGCGGCGCGCGCTGGAACGGCACCACCTCCAACGACCGCACCAACTATTTCGAGACCGTCTCGGCGAGCGACGCGAACCTCGACTGGGCGATCGAGCTCGAGGCCGACCGGATGGTGAACTCGCGCGTCTCGCGCCAGGACCTCGACAGCGAGATGACCGTGGTGCGCAACGAGTTCGAGATGGGCGAGAACAACCCGGGCTCGGTGCTCTTCGAGCGCATGCAGGAGCTCGCCTACGTCTGGCACAACTACGGCCACCCGATCATCGGCGAGCGCACCGACATCGAAAAGGTGCCGATCGACAAGCTCCAGGCCTTCTACCGCGCCTGGTACCAGCCGGACAACGCGGTGCTCATCCTGGGCGGGCGCTTCGACGACACGCGCGCGCTCGCACTGGTGCAAAAGTATTTCGGCGCGCTGCCGCGCCCGAGCCGCAAGTTGCCCGATCTGTACACCCAGGAGCCGACGCAGGACGGCGAGCGCGACGTCACGCTGCGCCGGGTCGGCGATAACCCGCTCGTGTCGACGCTCTATCGCGTTGCCGCGGGGAGCGATCCAGGCTATCCCGCGATCGACGTGCTGGTGCAGGTCCTCGGCGACGTGCCGTCGGGGCGGCTACATCGCGCGCTCGTGCAGAAAGGCCTCGCCGCGGCGAGCTGGGGCGCCGAGCGCGGGCTGCACGATCCGGGCTTCGCCTACTTCGGCGCGCAGCTTCCCGCCGGCGCCGATCCGGTCCCGGCGCGCGATGCGCTGATCGCCGTGGTCGAAGGCGTCGCCAAGCAGCCGGTCACCGCCGACGAGGTGGAGCGCGCCCGCACGCGGCTGCTCAACGATTTCGAGAAGGTCGAGCGCGACTCGGGACAGCTGGTGAGCGCGCTCTCCGAGTTCTCGGCGATCGGCGACTGGCGGCTGTTCTTCCTCTACCGCGACCGCCTGCGCAAGGTCACGGTGGCCGACGTGCAGCAGGCGGCGGAGCACTATTTCAAGCAGTCGAACCGGGTGCTCGGGGTGTTCGTGCCCACCGCACAGCCCGATCGCGCGGTGATTCCGCCACCGCCCGACGTCGCCGCGGAGGTGAAGGACTACCACGGCGGCGGCACGGTGGCGCTCGGCGAGCGCTTCGACCCATCGCCGCAGAACATCGAAAAGCGGGTGGTGCGCAGCAAGGCCGCCAACGGCATCGATCTCGCGCTGCTTCCCAAGCAGACCCGCGGCTCGCGCGTCATCGCGCGCCTCGGGCTGCACTACGGCGACGAGAAGGCGCTCACGAACCGCGACGTCGCCTGCGAGCTCGCGGGCGCCATGCTGACGCGCGGCACGAAGGAGCGCGGCCGCGCCGAGTTCAAGGAGGCGCTGGAAAAGCTGAATGCCACCGTTTCGATCAGCGCCGAAGGGGCGAGCATCGACGTGCGCCGCGAGAACCTGGTGCCGGCGCTGCGGCTGGTCGCCGAAGCGCTGCGCGAGCCGGCGTTCGCCCAGTCCGAGTTCGACGAGCTGAAGCGCGCCGTGCTCGCGGGCACCGAGGCGCAGAGGAGCGACCCGTCGGTGCGCGCGGAGATCCGCCTCGAGCGGCATCTGCAGGTCTACCCGCCCGGCCATCCGCTCTACACGCCGACCGTGGAAGAGCGCCTGAAGCGCGTGCAGGCGGCGACCCTCGCCGATGCGCAGTCCTGCTACGGCAAGTTCTTCGGCGCGACCGGCGCCGAGTTCGTCGCCGTCGGCGACTTCGACGCCTCTGAAGTCACGCGCGCCGTCGACGAGCTGTTCGGGCCCTGGCGCTCGCCCTATCCCTTCAAGCGCGTGCCGCAGCGCTACTTCGAGCGCCCGCCGCTCGACAACGCGATCCTCACGCCCGACAAGGCGAACGCCGTGCTGCGCGGCGGGCTGAACGTGAAGATGCGCGACGACGATCCGGACTTCCCGGCGCTGCTCCTCGCCAACTATCTGCTCGGCGGCTCGTCGACGGCGCGCCTGCCGGCGCGCATCCGCGAGAAGGAAGGGCTCTCCTACAGCACCTACTCGGGCTTCAGCGCAAGCCAGTTCGATCCGTCGGCGAGCTTCCGCGTCGCGGCCATCTTCGCGCCGCAGAACCGTGCCCGAGTCGAGCAAGCGATGCGCGAGGAGATCGAGCGCGCCGTACGCGACGGCTTCGGCGCCGACGAGGTCGAGGCCGGCAAGAAGGCGCTCCTCGAGGCGCGGCGCCTGCAGCGCTCGCAGGACCGGGCGCTCGCGGCGCGCCTCTCCCTCTACGCCTACGTCGGCCGCACCTTCGCCTGGGACATCGACCTCGAGTCGAAGATCGCCAAGCTCACCCCGCAGGAAGTGAGCGCGACCCTTCGCAAGTACATCGACCCCGCGAAGCTCGCCATCGTCACCGCCGGCGACTTCAAGAAATAATTCGGGATCAGGGTCGCAACCAGCAAGCTCGGTGGTGAGCGCTACAGGCGCTTCGCCACCTCTTCGAGCATCACCTCCGTCGCGCCACCGCCAATCGATTGCACCCGCGCATCGCGGTACATCCGCTCGATTGCTGTCTCCTTGATGAAGCCTGCGCCGCCGTGGAACTGCAGGCACTCGTACATCGCCCGGTTAACCAGCTCCCCGCAGTAGGCTTTCACCATCGAGACTTCCTTGACGCAATCCGCTCCTCGGGAATCCAGCCATGCCGCGTGGTGGACGAGGCGCCGACCGGCTTCTATCTCGCCAGCGAGCTGCGCCAATCGCTGCCGAACCGCCTGCTTCTCCCAGAGCGGCGCGCCGAAGGCCCTGCGCGTCTTCACGTAGTCCAGCGTGAGTTCGAGCGCTTTGCTCGCTTCGCCGATCGCCATCGCCCCGAGCGCTATGCGCTCGTTCTGGAAGTTGCGCATGATTGCGTAGAAGCCTTGGCCTTCCCCGCCGAGAAGCTCTGCCTCGCAGCCCTGGAAAACCAGCTCGGCCGTGTCGGAACAGCGCCACCCCATCTTGTCCAGCTGGCGGCCGACGGACAGTCCTCGCGCGCCCTTGCGCACGGCGAACATCGAAACGCCTTTCGCCCCGGCTGCGACGTCCGTCTTCGCCGCGACGAAGTACAGGTCAGCGAGCACGCCGTTGGTGATGAACATCTTCGTGCCGTCCAACCGCCAGCCCGAGGTGGCCTTCGTTGCCCGCGTGCGGATCGCCTTCACATCGGAGCCGGCATCGGGCTCGGTCACCGCCACTGCCGTAATGCATTCCCCGGTCACAATGGCCGGCATCCAGCGGTGGAGCTGCTCCTGAGATCCGGCGTGTCGAAGGTGCGGAGAAGCCATGTCGGTATGGACCAGCACCGTTACGGCGAAGCCCCCGAAGGTCGAGCGTCCCAGCTCTTCGGCCAGCACGGCGGTCGCAGGCGCGTCGAGAGCAGCGCCGCCGTAAGCTTCTGGATGGCGTAAGCCGAGGAATCCGAGCTTGCCCATCTCGCGCAGAATCTCGCGCGGCACCGCTCCTTGCGCCTCCCACGCTGCGCCGCGCGGCACGACTTCCTTCTCGACGAAGCGCCGCACGCTTTCAGCCAGCAGGCGATGGGTATCGTCTAAGTACGCGCTCTCGTGCATGTCGCGCAGGGACCCGGGGACGGCGACATTCTACTGACGAGGCGTTTACCCTTAGACCAGGGCCGAGCTTTAGTTTCATGCCCCCTCCCCCGCGTCATGCGACCGCTTGCTTCGCTTTACTGCGCGCTGAGCTGAGCGCATCGCTTCCGCCGACCTGGCAAGAAGCCGTGCGAGCTTTTGCTGTTGCCTGGCGACATACGCGCCCGTGCGCTCGATCTTTTCCCGGAACGGCTCGCCGTAGTCGGCCATGACATCTATCAACGGGCAATGATCGCGCCCATCCGCCGCCGCGCGCTTCCTCTCCCGGTCGCCTCGCGCCCTGACACCCACGCGCCTCACGGGCTAACGGCGAGCGTCGCCGTTCTCTCAGACCTTCGCTTGCCGATACCGCTTCTCTAGCGTCCGCTTTCGGACATTTTTCAGTAGGCCGAAAGTGGAGCTACCCGCCATCCGTCTTGGCAGTGCTAGCGGATTTCTCAGCCCGGTCTGCTGACGTCCGTGCATCATCTGCGGAGATCGCCGCGTATCGTTCGGACTCTTTCGCTCCCGCTGCCGCCGAGCGTGCTCGCTCAGCCTCCGCGCCGCGCGTGATTGGCGCGAGTCCTTTCCGCCTCATCCGCCTCTCGTTGCCGCTCTGCCCGCTCGCGCCCGCGCTCGGCTTCTCCGCGGCCGCGTTCTGCCAATTCCCGATCGTGTTCGCCGCCGTCGCGCGAAGGTTTACCCTGGTCTTTGGATGCCATGGTCGAATCCCACTAGGAGTAGAAGAGAAGGTCCGTTCTCGCCTTTCGCGGGTGATTCGAGATTGGGCTGCGCCCCCCGGCTTTGGCGGAGTTCGGGCTCCGTCCCCGAACTAGCGCCGCTGCTTGAGCAGGTCGCGGATTTCCTCGAGCAGCTGCTCCTGGCGCGGCGGCGGCGCGGCGGAGGGCTCGGCTTCCTGCTTGCGCCGCAGGTGGTTGATGATGCGCACCATCCAGAAGATGACCAGCGCAATGATGAAGAAGTCGACGATGTTCTGGATGAACTTGCCGTACTGGATCTTGGCGTTGCCGATCTCGACCATCAGGCTGCTGAAGTCGAGGCCGCCGAGCAGCGTGCCGACGAGCGGCATGATGACGTCGCCGACCAGCGAGGCGACGATTTTGCCGAAGGCGCCGCCGATGATCACGCCGACGGCGAGGTCGACGACGTTGCCCTTGACCGAGAAATCGCGGAACTCCGTGACCCAGCTCATGGGTACCTCACCTCGAGTATGTCCAGCGCCTCGTTGCCGGCCGGCGTACGCACCGTGACCGTGTCGCCCTCCCGCGCCTTGAGGAGGGCCCGCGCGATGGGCGAGATCCAGGACACGTGCCCGCGCGCCGGGTCGACCTCGTCGATGCCGACGATCCTCACCTCGCGCTCGCCCTCGCGTCCCCTCACGCGCACCGTGGCGCCGAAGAATACCTGATCGGTGTCGCGCCCGCGCGCGTCGACGAC
Organism: Burkholderiales bacterium; assembly: GCA_035639215.1. Taxonomy (GTDB): domain Bacteria; phylum Pseudomonadota; class Gammaproteobacteria; order Burkholderiales; family SG8-39; genus SCGC-AG-212-J23. The sequence goes on along the minus strand of DASQYN010000204.1, from coordinate 591 downwards.
CTGCGCCGACTCGAGCCGCTTGATGAGAAAGCGCACGCGGCGATCGATCTCGCGCAGCCGTCTCTTTCCGTAGATATAGTCGCCATTCTCCGAGCGGTCGCCGTTCGAGGCTGCCCAAGACACCGTGCGCACGACTTCCGGCCGCTCGAGCTCGACGAGCTGCTTCAGCTCGGCCTTCAGCCGCGCATAGCCCTCGGGCGTAATGTAATTCTTGCCGCCGGCCGGGATCGCGGGCGCCATGCTTTCCGCGGCCTCGGGCGCCTCGGCGTCTTCCTTCACGAACGCCTTCGACATGGGGCAATTTTAGCTTGCCAGCCTTGGGCGCAGATCTGAAAATGCCCGACCAAGCTGCGAAGAAGGGGGCCGGGGGATGGCCGAAGGGAAGAAGGAAAAGCTCGATTTTCTGACCCGGCTGCGCATCCGCGAGCTGATGCTGCTCGGCCTGATCACGCTGAGCGCGCTGCTCGCCAACCTGCCGCGCGACTATGTCGAGGACTCGCTCGGCATGAGCCAGGATCTGGTGATCGCGATGCTCGGCATCGCAGTGATCTTCGGCCTCTTCCTCTACCTCAAGCTCGGGCTTTTCATCGC
>DASQYN010000203.1:0-7306 GCA_035639215.1 Burkholderiales bacterium | reverse complement strand
CCAGGTGTAGCCGCTGCCTTCGACGCCCACCTGGAACCCGAACGCCGCATTCGCGATGACGTTGATCCACGGCGCCGGCAGCCAGCGCCCGGGTTCGAGGATCGTCACGTATTCGCGTCCGTCCGCGGCGAACCCGCCGTGCCCGTTGAAGAACTCGAGCGTCGGCGGGGCCGCAAGGCCTTGCGCGGGCTCCGCCTCCGGTCTGCGCCGCGGCGGCGGAGGAGCGGCCTCTGCCTGCAGGCGCTCGAGCTGCTCCGCGAGCGTACCGCGGCGCCCGGCCAGCACCGCCCGGGCCATCGAGAGCAGCAGGCCCCGCGTCTCGGTCGAGATGAGATCGGAGCGCAGCACGAACACCGAGCCGCGCGCCATGTCCGCGCCGACCTGCGGCCGCGACTGGCTGGTGCGCACCTGCGTCTCCAGGGCGACCTGCAGGTCCTGGATGTAGGACGAGCCGCGCTCGTTCAGGATCACGAGGTCGACCGCGAGCTGCTTCATGCGCCAGTACTCGTGGGCCCGCAGCATCTGGCGCACGAGGGCGATGTCCTCGACGGCGTCGATGCGCACGAGAACGATCGGCAGGTCGCCCGAGATCCCCTGCGCCCACAGCGCCGGCGCGGCGCCGCCGCCGCGGCGCAGGGTGTCGGGCGAGGGCCGCAGCGAGGCGTCGGCGTAGAGCGCGTGGCCGGCGAGACGCTGGTACAGGCTCGCCTGCTCGGGCTCGACCCCGAGGTGGCCCAGCTGCACCTGCGCCTGGGTCCACGCAAGCGTGGCCGCGCGCTCGAAGGCGTTGGCGTCCCGGTGCTTGTCGGCGAGATCGAGCACGTCGCCGCGCGAGGACGCGATGAGCGTCCAGAAGGCGACGCGCACCGTGCGGCCCGGCGGGATGCGCACGCGGTGGCGCAGCGCGAAAACCGGATCGAGCACCGCGCCCGCGGCGTTGGAGAGCGGCAGGCCGTCCACCACCGCCATGGGCGTGCGGATTTCACGGCCGCGGCCGAGGAACCGGGCGCGGTCGGTCTCGAACTGGGGCTCGCCCACGGCCTCGCCTTCGACCACGGCGAGATGTGCCGCCCAGATCTCGGGCTCGCCGGGGGAGCGGCGCCGCCGCGTGGCGAGGAGGGCGCCGGCCTTGGCGTGGTACTCGGTCTGCACGAAGAGCTTGGAGAACGCCGGGTGCGCGGCATCGGCCGCCGGCGGCGCGAGCGCGAGCTCGGCGTAGGAGGTGAGGTCGATCTCGCGCGCGCGGCTGCCCCCGTTCGAGACCGATACGCGGCGCACTTCGGCGTTGTCGGCCGGCGAAACCATCACGTCGAGGATCGTGGTGAGCGTGCCGTCGTTGCGCACCAGCTCGGCACGGTCCTCGGTGAACATGACGTCGTAGCGCCCGGGCTCGACGCCGCTCGGCTGGTAGCCCGCGGACCACACCGCGCCGCTCTGCACGTCGCGCAGGAACACGTAGCTGCCCCAGTCGTCGCGGGTGGCGTCTTCGCGCCAGCGCGTGATCGCGACATCGCCCCAGCGGCTGTACCCGGAGCCGGCCGCGGTGAGCATCACCGTGTACCGGCCGTTGGACAAGAGGTGCGCCTGCGGGATCGCGTCGTGCGGCGAGCGGATGCGCCGCACCGCGGGAAGGTCGAGCTCGAGCACCGTGGCCGCCGTCTTCACTTCCTCCGCCCTGGGATGCGCCATCGCCACGTCGCGCGGCGTGCGTTCCTGCAGCAGCAGGTCGGTCGCCTGGACGATCGGCTCGGCGTGAAAGCGCGCCCGCATCCTGCCGTCCAGCAGCGCGTTGGCGATCGCGACCACGGTCATGCCCTGGTGGTGGGCCATGAAGGCCCGCACCATCGCGACCTCCTTGCCCTCGGGCAGGCGCGCCGGCGTGTAGTCGAGCGCCTCGTAGAAGCCGAAGCGCCCGAGCGCGCCGGCGCTGGCGAGCCGGGCGAAATTGCGCGCCGCGGCGCCCGGGTCGACCATCGCCGCGAGCGCCGTCGCGTAAGGCGCGATGACGGCGTTCTCGCTCAGTCCGCGCTTCAGGCCGAGGCCGGGAATGCCGAAGTTCGAATACTGGTAGGTGAGCTCGAGGTCGCGCACGTTGTAGGCCGACTCCGAGACGCCCCAGGGCACGCCGAGCTCGGCGCCGTAGGCGATCTGCCGGCGCACCACCAGGCGGCTGGTCTGCTCGAGCAGGCTCCCGGCCGGCGCCCGCATGACGAGCGAGGGCATCAGGTATTCGAACATCGATCCCGACCATGAGATGAGCGCCGCGCCATGGCCGATCGGGGTGACGGCGCGCCCCAGGCGAAACCAGTGCCGCGAGGCGACGTCGCCCTTGGCGATCGCCACGAAGCTCGCGAGGCGCGCTTCCGAGGCGAGCAGGTCGTAGCAGCTCGGGTCGAGCTGGCCTTCGGCGACGCGATAGCCGATGGACAGCAGCCGGCGCTCGCGCTCGAGAAGAAAGCCGAAGTCCATTTCCCCGGCCAGGGCCCGCGCTTGCTCTTCGAGGGCTGCAAGACGACGCTCGAGCGCATCGTCTCCCGCCGGCGCGAGGTCGCGGCGGTGGCTCTCGATCGAGCGCTGCGCAGCCTCGGCCCAGGCGAGCATTTCGGCGCCGGCCTCGTCGCCGCGCTCGTGGGCGAGCGCCCGGGCGATGTCGACCATGGTAGCGGCGTCGCGCATGACGTCCTTCGCCTCGAGCGCGGCTTCGAGCTGATCGTGCGCGATGGTCTGCGTGCGGGCGCCGGGAAGCGCGCGCAACGTCTCGCGCGTGAGATCGAGCGCATCTTCGATTCCCGCGATCGCCTCGGCACCGGCCGCGGGCGCGGCGATCCACTCGCGGCGGGCCCCGCGCCACTCGCGGCAGGTATTGGCGAGCGCGATCAGGTGTCCGGCGAGGTTGCCGCTGTCGACCGAAGAGACGTATTGCGGCTCGAGCGGGCGCAGGTCGCGCGTGTCGTACCAGTTGTAGAAGTGGCCGCGGAAGCGCGCGAGCCGGCCCATCGTCGCGAGCGTCGCTTCCAGCCGCTCGACGGTGTCGGTGGTCCCCGCCCACCCGAAGTCGCGCGCGCTCACCGCGGCGAGGAGATAGAGGCCGAGATTGGTAGGCGAAGTGCGGTGGGCGAGCACCGGCTTCGGGTCCTCCTGGAAATTATCGGGCGGCAGCCAGTGGTCGGTCGCCGTCACGAAGGTTTCGAAGTAGCGCCAGGTGCGGCGCGCCACCCGGCGCAGCGCCAGGGCGTCGGCCGGCGAGACCGGCACCCGCCCCGCGACGCGCGGCGACAGGCTGGTCCATCGCGCGATCGCAGGCGAGGCGATCCAGGCCAGCACGAACGGCAACGCCGCCGGCCACGCGGCGTTTCCTTTCCATAAAACTAAAAGTACCGCCGCAATCGCGAGCACCCCACCGCCGCTCATGTGCCGGTAGAACCCGGGAAGGTCGAGCCGGCGGCCGAGCGACGCCTGGCCCGCCGTGACCCAGTCGAGCAGATGCCGGCGGCTGACGAGCAGCCGGTAGAGGGTTCTTGCGATCGCATCGGCCATCAGCCAGGCCTGGTGCGCGAGGAACGCGACCTGCAATCCGGCGAGGACGAGGGCCAGCCGGAGGTCGCCGGCGAGCGCGCGCAGGTGGCTGCGCAGCGTGATCCGCGCGCGCCGCGGCACGATCGCGGAGAGCACGGGTAGCAGCATCGCGAGCGCGATCGTCGAAACGACGAAGCCGGTCCAGACGAGCGCGGCCTGCAGCGGCAGCATCCATCCGGCCACCAAGGCCGCAAGGCTCGCCGGCGCCGACAGCGAGCGGCGCAGATTGTCCAGCATCTTCCAGCGCCCGAGCGCCGGCAGCGCCGGGCCGGCGATCCACGGCAGGAGCTGCCAGTCGCCGCGCGTCCAGCGGTGCTGGCGCGCCGCGGCCACGTCGTAGCGCGACGGGAACTCCTCGACCACCTCGATATCGGAAGCGAGGCCGGCGCGCGCGAAGGTGCCTTCGAAGAGGTCGTGGCTGAGCAGCGTGCCATCGGGCACCCGGCCCGCCAGCGCAGCCTCGAAGGCATCCACGTCGTAGATGCCCTTGCCGGTATAGGAGCCCTCGCCGAGAAGATCCTGGTACACGTCCGAGACCGCCGCCGCGTAGGGATCGATGCCGCTCGCGCTGGAGAAGATGCGCTGGAACAGCGATCCCTCGCGCCCGACCGGCAGCGAAGGCGTCACCCGCGGCTGCAGCACGCCGTAGCCTTCGACGACGCGCCGGTTGCGGGCATCGAGCCGCGGCCGGTTGAGCGGGTGCGCCATCTTGCCGATCAGGCGGCGCGCGGCCTCGCGCGGCATGCGCGTATCGGCATCCAGCGTGATGACGTAGCGCACGCCGGCCGGCACGGCGGGCCTGATAAAGGTGGTGTCGGTCGCGCCGCGCAGCAGCCGGTTTAGCTCGTGGAGCTTGCCGCGCTTGCGCTCCCAGCCGATCCAGCGCCGCTGACCTTCGCTCCACACCCGGCGGCGGTGGAGCAGGAGGAAGCGCTCGCCGCCGCCGGCCGGCCCGTAGCGCCGGTTGAGGCGCGCGATGCCTTCGGCCGCCGCCTCGACGAGCGCTGCGTCGCCTGCGACGCTCTCATCATTGGCGTCCGCCCAGTCCGAGAGCAGGGCGAAATGCAGCTCGTCCTCCGCGCTCGCGAGGTGGTGGATTTCCAGGCGCTCGATCTGCTCCTCGAGCGCCTCGCGCGTCGTCAGCAGGATCGGCACGGCAAGCAGCGTGCGCAGCTCCGCCGGCACGCCGTCGCGCAGCGCGAGGCCCGGCAAAATCGCCGCGCCTACGCCTCGCGTTACGGCGCGGTTCACGAGCGCCATGGCGGCATCGATCGACGGGATCACGCCCAAGGCCGCCAGCACGGCGAGCCAGGCGGTGTCGATCTGCCATTGCTTCAGCAGGAACAGCGGCAGCGCGAGCACGGCGAGGGCGAGCGCGGCGAGCGCGCCGATATAGCCGCCCAGGCCGATCGAGGCGTTGAACCGGCCGGGCCAGCTTTTCAGGGGCGCGCGGAAGCCGATTTGTGTCTCGAAGGCGCGGCGCCCGCCCGCGATGAGTGGATACCCCGGATCCTGTCTTTCACACTCGCGCATTGCTTCCAATGCCGCGCGGGCGATGTCGAGCTCCGATAAATTCGACCCCCGCGCCAGCTCTTCGATCGCGCTGCGGTAGAGGTTGCGCGTCGCAAAATCCATCTCCGCGAAGCCGCTCGCCGGCCGCAGCGTGTCGTCGATGAGGCTCACGCTTTCTACCAGCTGCGCCCAGTCGACGTCGGAGACGAGGCGCATGCTGGTGATGATGTTGCGCACCGTCACGTTGGTCGCACCCTGCCGCTGGTGCTCGTCGTACACGATCTGGTCGGCGCCCACGCCCTGCGCGGCGAGGCGCTCCTCCAGCCAGAGCAGCGCCGGGGTGACCTTCGGATCCTGGTCGCGCAGCCGCTGCACGAGCTGAACGGCGAACGATCCGTCCAAGGGAGCCCCTGCGTGGCTGCGAAAGACTGCGGCGACCGGCTCGGCGGCGTGGCCATTCACGCCCAGCAGCCGATCGGCCAGCGTGTCGGCTTCTTCGCGCGCCGCCCGGCTTATCCGGATGCGCATCGCCGCGCGCCGCAGGTTCTCGACCAGCGCCACGCGCAGCGTGATCGCGACCGCCCACAGCTCGCCGATGGTCAGCGGCTGAACGCGCTGGTAGGCGCGAATGAAGCGACGCAGCATCTCCGGGTCGAAACGGCTGTCGGTGTGCGCGACGAAGGCCCAGGCCACGCCGAAGACCCGCGGATACCCGGCCAGCGGCCCGCCGGCGAGCTTCGGCAGCTGGCGGTAGTAGCCCGGCGGCAGATCGTCGCGGATCTCGCGGATCTGCTCTTCGACGACGTGGTAATTGTCGAGCAGCCAATCGGCGGCCGGGGTAATGGCCCGCCCTTCGCCGACCGCGGCTGCGATGTCGCGATAGGACTGGAGCAAGACCGACTCGTTTTCCTTGAGGCGCACCGCGAGAGAGCGCCCGGTGATCGATCCCGCCGCGACGCCTTCGGCCGCGGCCAGGCTCTCGGCATGCTGCTCGAGGCGCTCGATGCTGAAGAGCTCCTCGCGGATCGAATCCTCGCTATTCCACGGTACGGCCTGCGACCCGCGCGCGAAGGCGCGGCGAATGAACTGCAACCTGACCTTCCTGGGAAATGCTGCGGAGGGAAGACCATTATGGCATTCGCAGCCGCGGCATCGCCGGACTCGGACTATGCTGTCGCCTTATGACCGATTGGCCGCCGCCGACGCGTCTTCCGCCAGGTTTCCCTCTGCCCGCGGTCGATCAGGCTGGCCATGCCATTTTCGCAGGCGCAAAGGTGCGCATCGTATCTGTGGCGTCTTGCATCCGGGAATTACCTGCGCAGGATCAGCGACGCCTGCGCGCTCCTGCGCGGCCAGCGGACATTCGCCGGGCTGACCTGGGACACTCTTGGGACACTAGCCACAAGCACTTGAGAATAGGCAGGAGCAGCCGAGCGAACACTGTCCCAGTCAAAACCCTAATTTCTTTACGCCCTGGATCTCCTATTTGCTCTAGCTACTCGACGGATTAAACCTTTTAATCCGTTGGTCGGCGGTTCGAATCCGCCACGACCTACCAACACTTGAAACCGGCTACTTCTCGCCGTGCTTCTTCAAGCATGCCCTCAGTTGTCGCTGTTCTTCGAGCAGCGTCTTGGCGTGCTCGAGGGAGATTCGTCAGCTCCTCGACCAGGCGGGCGGACGTCGTGAGGATGGCGTCCAGCTCCTGCCTTTGTCGCTCCGTATCGTCGCGCCCGGGAGGGGGGACCTTACCTTGTGGATCCATGCGGCGAACACTACCAAGGCATCCTTCGACTGTCTGTCCGGCCCCTGCTTACAGCGCTGACTTCTCCGAGCGGCGTGTCTTATCAGTAGTCGACTCGCACGTCGTTCGGAATCGGATGTCCCTTCCCGGTTCCCAGAATCTCCTTCAGGCTCAACAGAAAGACTGCCCATCTCGTCGAGCAGTGGGCGTGAAAATCGCCGTTCTCCTTCCAGCCCGAGTGTCTGAACCGGACGAACGTCTGCTTGTCGTCCTTCGAGATGGTGAAGCTCACTTCCGTGCCCTCCCATTCGGGAGCACCCTGGTTCGGCGGCGCCTTCCAGGCCACCCGCTTGCCGGGTTCGAGGGCCGTGATATCGAACTTCTCGCAGAAGTCGCCGAACCAGAATTCGAGCGTATCGCCGATTTTCGCGCCGCTGCCCCTCGTGTCCGGCGTCCACCATTGCGCAAGCTTTC
>DASQYN010000202.1:0-7061 GCA_035639215.1 Burkholderiales bacterium | reverse complement strand
GCAGCGATTCGGGCAGCGGCGGCGGCGGCTTGTTGAGATGCTGCAGCGCCACTTCCACGGCACTGTCGCCTTCGAAGAGGTGCCGGCCCGTCAGCATCTGGTAGAGCAGCACGCCGGCGCTGTAGATGTCGGTACGCAAGTCGAGCGCCCGGCCCTGTACCTGCTCGGGGCTCATGTAGCGCGGCGTGCCGAGCACCTCGCCGGCGTGCGTCCGGTCGACGGCCTCGATATCCTTGGCGATGCCGAAATCGACGATGGCCACGCTACCGTCACGCCTGAACATCAGATTCTGCGGCTTCAGGTCGCGATGCAGGATGCCCTTCTCGTGGATGTCGCCGAGCGCGAGCATCAGCTCGCGGAACAGGCGTAGCGCCTCGGCCGCGGCGAGCGGCCTGCCTTCCAGCCGCTTGTTCAGGTCCCCGCCTTCGAAGAACTCCATCACCAGGTAGGCGTGACCTTCGACGTCGCCGTGGCCGTAGATGCGCGCGACATGGCGGCTCTGGATGCGCTCGACGAGCGAGTACTCCTCCATGAAGCGTGCCAGCGCGTTCTTGTCGGAGACGATCTCGGGACGCAGGATCTTGACCACCAGCGGCTCGTCGTCGCCGTCCCGGGAGGCGAGGTAGACACGCGACGTGCCGCCTTCGCCGATCAGGTGCAGGACCTTGATTCCCGGGATGTGCGCCTTGGCGCCGAGGTTATGGCCTTCCAGGCGGGCGGCGAGCTCCGGAGACACCGTCTTCTCGACTTCGTCCGCGGTCAGCTCATGCAGTGAGCTGACCAGCCTCTCGCGCGTCATCTCCTGCTTGCGCTGATAGTCGTCGGCGCCCGCCTTCATGGCCCGCACCGCGATGATCTCATTGCCCGCGCCGGTGAGGAACAGCACCTTCGGGCAGTCGGCGCGCCGCTTCAGGCGCTGCAGCCAGTCGAGGCCGTCGCCGCGGCCGAGCATGTAGTCGAGGATGACGACGTCGTAGGAGCCGAGCGGGAAGTCCTCGCTAGGGAGCTCGCGCTCGAGCGGGTCGTACTCGTCGACCGCCGCGTCGTTCCAGCGCTGGTGAATGTAGCGCGCGAGCAGAGCGCGCAGCTCCGCGTCGTCGTCAATGATGAGCACGCGCATCGCTGCGCTACTCAAGCATAGGTGATCTGCACCTTCGACAGATACTCGGCGTACTCCGCGATGCGGGCCTCGATCGCGGTGCGGTCGCCGCTGCGCGCGCCGTCCTCGATGTACTTGCCGAGGGTTGAGACGTACGTGAAACCGTAGGAGTTGCCGACGCCTTTCATGCGGTGCCCGAGCTGTCGCAGCTGCTCGAAGTCGGCCGCGGCCAGGGCGCCGCGCAGGCTGTCGACTTCCTTCTTGCGGTTGCTGAGGAACACCGGGATGAGGTCTTCGATGCCCCGCTCCACGGTGACCTTGCAGTCGTTCTCGTTCATCGGCCGATTATAGGGGCCGGGCTCGCCGCGCGTCCCGGCGCCTGCGATCCTCCGGTCAGTCTTTGTCAGCGAGCGCGTCTCGCGCGCGGGCGAGATGCGGATGCAGCGACAGCGCCGCCGCGAAGGCGTAGCGGGCATCGTCGCAGGCGCCCTCGCCGATCAGGATCTCCGCGAAATGCAGCATCGCCGCGAAGTGCCGTGGCTCGAGCTGCAGCGTGCGCGCGATATCGTGCAGGCATTCCGCGTCGCGGCCGAGCAGATAATAGAGCGTCGCTCGCTTGTGCCAGGCTTCGGCGAAATCCGGCGCACGGCGCAGCAGGCGCGTGAGGCGGGTCTCGGCGATGTCGTAGCGCCTCGCCGCGATGTCGCGCGTCGCCGCTTCGAGCGTGGCGGCAGCCTCGGCATGCGGATGGTGCATCCAGACGCTCCAGATGCGGTCTTCGGTCTCGGTGGCTTCGTCGCCGTTCGGGCAGACGGCGAGGCGACGGAAAAGCTGCGCCAGCGCCGGCAGGTCGCGCGCCGGGCGGCGCGCGCGGCGCGCGGCGATCAGATGGAGGATCCCGGTCTCGGCCGTCACCGCGGAAAATCTTAATGGAAATCGCGCGACGCTGCTGCGAGCGGCCCGAGCAGCGCGCTGTGGTCGGTAAGCCGGCGCGCGACGACGTGCACTACGTCACCGTCGCGTTCCAGCGTGCCGTGCACGCCGAGGAGCCGCGCACCGAGCAGCTCGCGCCGCTGCCGCTCGACCAGGCCGGCCCAGACGACGATGTTGGCGCAACCGGTTTCGTCCTCCAGCGTGACGAAAATCACGCCGCTTGCGGTGTCGGGGCGCTGCCGGCAAGTGACCAGTCCCGCGACGCTCGCTCGCGCGCCGTGGGGCAGCTCGCGGAGCTCCTGCGAAGTGCGGATCCGCAGCTTCCGGAAATGCTCGCGCAGCAAGGCGAGCGGATGGCGCCCGAGCGTCAGGCCGAGGCCGGCGTAATCGGCGGCAATGTCTTCGCCTTCGCGCGGCCGCTCGAGCCCGGGTTGCGGCTCGGCGATCCGGCCGTCGAGCGGCGCTAGACGCACCGCGCCGGCGGCGCTCCAGTGCGCAAGCCGGCGGTGCCCGGCGAGCGACTCCAGCGCGCCGGCGGCGGCGAGGCTGCGCAGATCCTTGCCGTTCAACTGCGCGCGCCGCGCGAGATCGTCGACATCCTCATAGCGCTTGAGCGAAGCAATCCGCTTGCCCGCGGCTTCCGCCAGGCCGCGCACCATGCGCAGCCCGAGCCGCAGCGCGCCGCTGTCCAGGGTGCAGTCCCACTCGCTCGCGTTGACATCCGGGCCGCGCACTTCGGCGCCGTGGCGCCGCGCATCCTGGACCAGCTGCGCAGGCGCGTAGAAGCCCATCGGCTGGCTGTTGAGCAGCGCGGCGCAGAAAGCTGCCGGATGGTGGCACTTCAGCCACGACGAGACATAGACGAGCAGCGCGAAGCTTGCCGAGTGCGACTCGGGGAAGCCGTATTCGCCGAAGCCGAGAATCTGACGGTAGATCGCGTCGGCGAAATCGGCGCTGTAGCCGTTCGTCCGCATGCCGCGCTTCAGCTTCTCCTCGAAATGCTCCAGGCCGCCGCGCTTCTTCCACGCCGCCATGGAGCGACGCAGCCGGTCCGCCTCGCCGGGCGAGAAGCCGGCGGCGACCATCGCGAGCTGCATCACCTGCTCCTGGAAGATCGGCACGCCGAGCGTTCGCTGTAGCACCTGCTTGACCGCCTCGCTGGGGTATTCGACCGGCTCGGCCTTGCGCCGCCGGCGCAGATAAGGATGCACCATGCCGCCCTGGATCGGCCCCGGCCGTACGATCGCCACCTCGATCACCAGGTCGTAATAGTTCTCCGGCTTCAGGCGCGGCAGCATGCTCATCTGGGCGCGCGACTCGATCTGGAACACGCCCATGGTGTCGGCCTTCTGGATCATGGCGTATACCGCCGGATCTTCGGGCGGCACCTCGTCGATTTCCATGCCGAGGAAGGCCAGGCATTTACGGATCGCGGTCAGCATGCCGAGCGCCAGCACGTCGACCTTGAGCAGGCCGAGCGCCTCCAGGTCGTCCTTGTCCCACTGGATGACGGTGCGCCCCGGCATTGCCGCGTTCTCGATCGGCACCAGCTCGGAAAGCGGGCCGCGCGAGATGACGAAACCGCCGCTGTGCTGCGAAAGATGGCGAGGAAAGCCGCGCAGCGCCTGCGCGAGCTCGAACCAAGTCCCCGCCTGCGGCAGACGATCGTCCCAGAAGGCGAAGCTCTTCGCCGTGCGGTCGAGCTCCTCGGCCGGCACGCCGAGCGCCTTGCCGACGTCGCGTACCGCGCTCTTCGCCCGGTAGCAGATCACGGTGGCGGCGATGGCGGCGCGGCTTCGCCCGTACTTGCGGTAGACGTACTGGATCACCTCCTCGCGCCGCTGGTGCTCGAAGTCGACATCGATGTCCGGCGGCTCGTTCCTCTCGCGAGAGAGGAAGCGCTCGAAGAGCATGCTCATCCTCGCCGGATCGACCTCGGTGATGCCGAGCGCATAGCAGACGACCGAGTTCGCCGCCGAGCCGCGGCCCTGGCAGAGGATCTCCTGGCGGCGCGCGTAATCGACCACGTCGTGCACCGTCAGGAAAAACGGCGCATAGTCGAGCTCGGCGATGAGCGCCAGCTCGTGCTCTACGAGCGAGCGCACTTTTTCCGGCGCCCCGTCGTCCGGAAAGCGGCGCGCCAGGCCTTGTTGCGTGAGCTCACGCAGCCAGCTCATCGGCGTATGGCCCGGCGGGACGAGCTCTTCGGGATATTCGTAACGCAGCTCATCGAGGGAGAAGCGGCAGCGCCCGGCAATCGCCACCGTCTCGGCGAGCAGCGACTCGGGATAGAGCTGGGCAAGCCGCATGCGCAGGCGCAGGCTCCTTTCCGCGTTCGGGAAAAGCGCCTGCCCGCATTCTCCGACCGGGCGCTTCAGCCGGATGGCAGTGAGCACATCCTGCAAGCGGCGGCGCGAGCGCAGGTGCATGTGCACATCGCCGGCGGCGACCAGCGGCAATCCGCTCGCCGCGGATAGCTTGCTCAGCGAATCGAGCTTGGCCCGGTCGCTCGGCCCGCAATGGAGCTCCACGGCAATCCAGGCCTTGCCCGGGAAATGCTCGGCAAGCCAGCTTGCCGGGCAGAGGTCGTCCCCGGGCACCCAGAGCACGAGCACGGCGCTGCCCGACAGCGCCTGCACGTCTTCGCGCAACAGCGCGTATGCGCCTTTCTTGCCGCGGCGCCGCCCCGCCGTAATGAGCGCGCAGAGGGCGCCATAGGACTGGCGATCCGTCGCGAGCAGCACCAGTTTCAGGTTTTTCTCCAGCACGATCTCGGTGCCGAGAATCAGCTGCAGGCCGAGGTCCTTCGCCGCGAGATGCGCGCGCACGGCGCCGGCGAAAGAGCATTCGTCGGTCAGCGCGAGCGCCCGGTAGCCGAGCGCCTTCGCGCGCTCCACCAGCTCCTCCGGATGCGAGGCGCCGCGCAGGAAGCTGAAGTTCGACAGGCAGTGCAGCTCGGCGTAATCAGGCAAAAAAGCCATGCAGGTACCACTCGCCGTGTTCGCGATAAATCCAGGCAAGCGAGGCTTGCAGCCGGGCGACGAAGTAATCGCGCCGTGCCTCGTCGCCGTCCCACCAGCCGCATTCGATGCGCTCCGGGCCGGCCAGCAGCTCGAAGCGCCCGGCATCGAGGCGGCGTGGTGGCTCGACCAGCCAGCCCGGGCGCGCCCCGGGCTGGTGGAATTCGCGCGGGTCCCAGTCCCCGGGCTCGATGCGCCGCCAGGCGTGCTCCGGGCGGTGATCGGGTACGGGGGTGACGCCGTAGACCGCCTCGCGCCCCAGGCGCGCCTGCAGCCGCTCGAGGAGCTGTGCCCACTCCTCGCTCTCGCCGGCGGCATCGCCGAAGAAGGCCGCGTTGCGCCCGGGCAGCGCGGCGAAATCCGCCGCCTCGACGCGAATGGCATGGATCGCCGCCTTCAGCTCGAGGCTCGCCAGGCGCTCGCTCAAGAGCCGCACGAAGCGCACAGCATCGCGCGAGGGCGAAGCAAGATTCACCTCGACGGCGAGCGGGCGACCTTGGGCATCGATCAGGCTCAGCTTGAATCTCCGCACGCCGGCATGGCGCGCGGCAAGCAGGCCGGCGAGCTGCACGAGCAGGCGGCGCGCCGCGAATGTCAGCGCTTCGGCTTGCGTGGCCTCCGCCGGCAGCTCGAGCTGCGCGTCGAAGCGCTCGGGCGGCACGAAAAACGCGCGCGGCTCATCGCGCAGCCCGAGCGCGCAATCGAGCTCCTCGAGCACGGTGGGCGGGCAACGCCGCGCCAGGCCGGCGCGCGGCAGCCGTGCCAGCTCGCCGACCGTGGCAACGCCGATGCGGTGGAAAAAATCGAGCGGCCAGCGCGTCACGGCGAGCGGCAGCTCCTCCAGCATGGCGGCCCCATCGGCGCGCGCAAGCCACAGCGCAGCGCGCGGCGTGCCTGCAGTAGCGAGCGAAACATCGAGCGCGAGCTCGCCGAGCCCGGCGCGCAAGGCTTGGAGCAGCGCCTGCGCTCCGCCGAAATAACGCAGGCTGCCGGAGATCTCGGCGAGCAGCGCATCGGGCGCCTCGAGCGAGACCTTAGGCGTGAACTGGCAGGTCCAGGCGGCGATCGGCTCGACCGTCCCTGGCGGAAGCTGGCGAAAGTGCAGAGCGACCCAGAGCATGGCAAGGCAGACTGCGCAGCGGAAGCCGCAGCGGGCGGGCGACGGGAGCGCCGCGGCGCTTGACGATGTGCAGCAAAAGCTCGCCCGGCCCGGCCTCGAGCGCGAGGCGCAGGCCGGCCGGCGAAGGCTCCCGTGCCACCGCCGACGGGCGGAAGAGGAAAGTCAAGCCGCTCCCCGCCTCCGCTGCCACGGCCAGGCGTTGTAGCTCGACGTAGCGCAGGCGAGGCAGCCAGGCAAGGAGCGCCTGGCTTGCGCGTGAACGCAGCACCTGCTCCGCGGCCCATAGCGCGTCCCTACGGGACGACGGCTGCACGAGGGCGAGCTGGGCGAGATCGAGGCCTGCCGCCGCCAGCGCCGGCGGATAAGGCAAATAGGGCGGCGCGAGCCAGACGATTCGCTTGCCCGAGGCGGTGAGCTTGCGCAGGGCCGGCAGCACAAGCTGCAGCTCGCCGATTCCTTTCGTGTCGAGCAGCAGCTCGGTCAGCTCCCCGGCCGGCCACCCGCCTCCGGGGAGCGCCGCGTCGAGCGCATCCCACCCGGTCGATACGCCAGGCGGGCAATGCGCCAGGGACGCACCGCGCCAGACCGGCTGGCGGTGCAGGATGTCTTCCAGTCGCATACTGTAATTATATACAGCATCGGCAGCCAAAGCGCGGACAAACTTTACCGCCCGCCCTTGAGCCGCCGCAGCTGGCTCTGATAAGCGCCCATGAAATCGCGCCCGAAGACCTTGTAGAAGTCCTCCTGCGCTTCCTGGGCGAGCTTCTCGTGCTGCGCCACGAAAATCTCCCAGAGCCTGCCCTTGCGGCCGAGCAGGCCTAAGCCTCCCGATTTCCCGAGCGACCGCTCCAACGTCCGTGGATCAAAGCGACGCAGTGCGCCGAGAATC
>DASQYN010000201.1:0-2067 GCA_035639215.1 Burkholderiales bacterium | reverse complement strand
GGGCCGCACTTCCTCCTCGACCGGCGCGTCGCCCATGTGCCGCGCGACGAGCGCGCCTGGCGAGTCGAGGTCGACGAGCTTGCCCTGCGCCATCATCGCCACGCGGTCGCACAGGCGCTCCGCTTCTTCCATGTTGTGCGTGCAAAGCAGGATCGCCACGCCTTTGCCGCGCTCCTCCATCAAGATGCTCCATACGCCGTGGCGCATTGCCGGATCGAGGCCGGTAGTCGGCTCGTCGAGTACGAGCAGGCGGGGTCGCGAGATCAGCGCGCGGGCGACCTGCAGCCGTCGCTTCATGCCGCCGGAAAGCGTCTCCACCTGCTCGTCGGCCTTGTCGGCGATGCCGAAGCGCTCGAGCAGCGCCTTCGCGCGGCGTGTGCCCTCGACGACCGGAATGCGGAAGAACGTGGCGTAGCGCACGAGCTGGTCGAGCACGCGGAAGTCGCTGTCGAGCGTGTCCTCCTGCGCACAGACGCCGAGCCCCTGCCGGGCACGCCGCGGCTCGGTGTGGACATTCCATCCTTCGATCGTGACCTCGCCGGCGCTCGGCGGATAGAAGCCGCAGATGCACTGGATCGCGGTGGTCTTGCCCGCGCCGTTCGGCCCGAGGAGGCCGAAGCATTCGCCGGGCGCGAGCTCGAAGGAGACGTCCGAGACCGCTTCCAGGCTGCGCTCCGCGGTGCGATAGCGCTTCGTGAGCCGCGCTACGCGCAGCGCGGGCATTTCCATCGTTGGCTAGCGAAGCGCCAGCAGCCAGGGCGCGCCGAGCACGAGCAGTGCGCCGAGAAAGAGCGCGCCGAAGATCGCGCCGAGCTTCCAGTAGTCGGCCGCGGGCAGATAGCCGCTGCCGTAATACACCGGGCTCGGTCCCGTCGCGTACGGGGAAATGATGCCCATGATGCCGAGCGTGAGGCAGAGCAGCAGCGCGTACTCGCGCACCGGCACGCCGGGAATGCTCGTGCCGATGGCGAGCATCACGGGCAGCACCGCCGTGACGTGCGCGGTGATGCTGGCGAACATGTAGTGCACGAGGAAGAACACCGCGACGAGCGCCAGCATGGCCGCGAACGGCGGCCAGGCCTGGACGTACTGCGCGAGCCACTCGGCGAACCACTTCACGAAGCCGACGCGCGCCAGGCCGTCGGCGAGCGTGACGAGCGTGGCGAACCAGGCGAGCGTGTTCCACGCCGCCGAGTTCTTGATGACGTCGTCCCAAGTGATGATGCGGGTAAGCAGCATCAGCGCAATGACGACGAGCGCCACGGTGGTGGCATTGAGCACGTCGCCGGCGAAGATCCACAGCGCTAGGGCGAGCAGCACGAGTACCCCGAGGATCTTCTCGCGTGCGCTCAAGGCGCCCATCGCCGCGAGTTCGCCTGCTGCCCAAGCCGGCACCTTTTCACTCTGGCGGATCTCCGGCGGGTAGAGCCAGTAGGCGAGAAGCGGCGTCGCCGCGAGCAGGACGAGCCCCACCGGCGCAAACGCGACGAGCCATTGCAGCCAGCCGATCTCGACCTGCGCGCCCTTCTTCGCCAGCTCGAGCGCGAGCAGGTTCGGCGCGAGCGCGGTGACGAACATCGAGCTCGTCACGCTGGTCGCGGCGATCGCCACCCACATGATGTAGGAACCGATGCGCCGCGCGGACGGGTCGTTCGGGCGCGAGTCGTAGAGCGCGGGCAGGTTGCGGATCACGGGATAGATCGTGCCGCCGCTGCGCGCCGTGTTCGAAGGCGTGAACGGCGCGAGCACCGCGTCGGCCGCGGCGATGGCGTAGCCGAGCGTCAGCGTCCGGCGGCCCATCGCCTTCACGAGCGCGAGCGCGATGCGCTTGCCGAGGCCGGTCTTCTCGTAGCCGAGCGCGAACATGAATGCGCCGAAGATGAGCCACACGGTGCTGTTGGAGAAGCCCGAGAGCGCCCACGCCAGCGCGGCGTTGGCGGCGCTGAAGCCCGGCTTGGCAAGCTCGCCCGGGCTGTAGAGCACGAACGGCGCGAGCGCGGTGGCGAGCGTTACGCCGACCAGCCCCACGGCGCCGCCCGGCAACGGCTCGAGAACGAGGCCTGCGAT
>DASQYN010000200.1:0-24998 GCA_035639215.1 Burkholderiales bacterium | reverse complement strand
CGAGGTCGCTGTTGACACGCGCGAGGAAATCTTCGGCGTTGAAGTCCAGGTCCTCGACGTTGCCATTCAGCTTGGCCGCGATGTAGTAGCGCAGCCATTCCGGATTCATACCGAGCTCAAGGTAGCGCAGCGGACTGATCCCGGTGCCGCGGGACTTGGACATCTTGTCGCCCGACACGGTAATGAAGCCGTGCACATACACGTGGTCCGGGACCTTGTACGGGCGGCCGGCGAATTCCAGCATCGCCGGCCAGAAGAGCGTGTGGAAGTAGATGATGTCCTTGCCGATGAAGTGGATCTGCTCGAGGCGCGGATCGGTCAGCAGCCCCTCGAAGTCGAGCCCTTTCTTTCGGCAGTAGTTCTTGAGGCTCGCGAGATAGCCGATCGGCGCGTCCAGCCACACATAGAGGTACTTCTCCTCGGCGATGTCGGGGATGCGGATCCCGAAGTAAGGCGGGTCGCGCGAGATGTCCCAGTCGGCGAGCGCCTTGCCGCCTTCGCCCTCGAGCCATTCGTTGGCCTTGTTGACGACCTGGGGCTGCAGCCGCCCCGGCGTTGCCAGCCAGCTCGAGAGAAAGCGCTGGCACGCCGGATCGGACAGCCTGAAAAAGTAGTGTTCGGAGGACTTGAGTACCGGCGTCGCGCCCGACAGCGTCGAGTAGGGGTTCTTCAGCTCGGTGGCGGCATAGACCGTGCTGCAGTTCTCGCAGGCATCGCCGTACTGGTCCTTCGCACCGCAGTTCGGGCACTCGCCCTTGATGTACCGGTCGGCAAGGAACATGCGCTTCACAGGGTCGAAGAACTGCTCGACGCGCCGCGTATAGACGAGGCCCGCGCGCGTCAGGCGTCGGTAGATGTCCTGCGAGAGCTCGGTGTTTTCCGGCGAGTGGGTGGAATGCCAATTGTCGAAAGAGATGTGGAACCCGTTCAGGTAGCGCGGCCGCTCGGCGGCGATGCGCGCCACCAATGCCCCCGGCGCCAAGCCTTCCGCCTCGGCTTTCAGCATGATCGGCGCGCCGTGCGCGTCGTCCGCTCCCACGAAATGCACCTCATGCCCTTGCATGCGCTGGAAGCGCACCCATATATCGGCCTGGATGTATTCCATGATGTGCCCGATGTGGAACGAGCCGTTCGCATAGGGCAGCGCGGTGGTGACGAACAGCTTCCGGAAAGCCATGAATGCGTTCGGAAACAATGGGCCTGAGAACAGGCCAGCGCAGGAAAGGCGCGATTTTAGCTTACACTTCAACCATGTCCCTGAGTGACGCTGCAGTCCAGGAGACGCTGCGCAAGCTCGTCGATCCCAACACCGGTAAGGACTTCCTCAGCAGCCGCGCCGCGCGCAACGTCAAGCTCACGGGCGACGACGTGTCGCTCGATATCGAGCTCGGCTATCCCGGCAGGAGCCAGCATGAGCCGATACGCCGGCAGGTAACGCAGGCGCTGAAGCAGGCCGGCGCGCGCAACGTCACGCTGAGAGTGACCTCCCGGGTCGTTGCGCATGCCGTGCAGCGCGGCGTCAAGCTGGTTCCCGGGATCAAGAACATCATCGCCGTGGCCTCCGGCAAGGGCGGCGTAGGCAAATCGACGACGGCGGTCAACCTCGCGCTCGGGCTCGCCGCCGAAGGCGCGTCAGTCGGCATTCTCGATGCCGACATCTACGGTCCGTCGCAGCCCATGATGCTCGGCATCGCGGGTCGGCCGGAGTCGAAAGACGGAAAAAGCTTGGAGCCGATGGAGGGCCACGGCCTGCAGGCCATCTCGATCGGCTTTCTCATCGATATCGACACCCCCATGGTCTGGCGCGGGCCGATGGTCACCCAGGCGCTCGAGCAGCTCCTCAAGGACACGCGCTGGCGTGACCTCGACTACCTCGTCGTCGATCTTCCGCCCGGCACCGGCGACATTCAGCTGACCCTCGCCCAGAAGGTTCCGGTCACCGGCGCCGTCATCGTCACCACGCCGCAGGACATCGCGCTGATCGATGCGCGCAAGGGCCTCAAGATGTTCGAGAAGGTCGGCATCCCGATCCTCGGGGTCGTCGAGAACATGTCGTTCCACGTCTGCCCCAAGTGCGGGCACGAGAGCCATATCTTCGGCTCTGGCGGCGCGGAGAAGATGTGCCGTGACTACGGCACCGAGCTTCTCGGCCAGCTGCCGCTCGATGAGGCGATTCGCAACCAGGCCGATTCCGGGCGGCCGACCGTCGTGTCCGACCCGGACGGCGCGGTCGCCGAGATTTATCGCCGGATCGCTCGCCGTTGCGCGGTGAAGATCGCGGAATCGCAGCGCGACATGACCTCCAAGTTCCCCAACATCGTGGTGCAGAACACCTAGATGACGATCAAGTCCGACCGCTGGATACGGCGGATGGCGATCGAGCACCGCATGATCGAGCCCTTCGAGGCTGACCAGGTGAAGACGCTGAAGGGCAACAAGATCGTCTCCTACGGCACCTCGAGCTACGGCTACGACATCCGTTGCTCGACCGAATTCAAGATCTTCACCAACATCAACTCGACGATCGTCGACCCGAAGGCCTTCGACGAAAAGAACTTCGTCGACTACCGGGGCGAGGTGTGCATCATCCCGCCGAACTCGTTCGCCTTGGCGCGCACGGTGGAGTACTTCCGCATCCCCCGCAATGTGCTGACGATTTGCCTGGGGAAGTCGACGTATGCGCGCTGCGGCATCATCGTCAACGTGACGCCACTCGAGCCCGAGTGGGAAGGTCACGTGACCCTCGAGTTCTCCAACACCACGCCGCTTCCGGCGCGCATCTACGCCAACGAGGGGGTCGCGCAGGTCGTTTTCCTCGAATCCGACGAGGTTTGCGAGACTTCTTACCGCGACCGCGGCGGCAAGTACCAAGGGCAAAAAGGCGTCACTTTGCCGCGCATCTAGCCCCGTGCTTTTCGGCTTCCACTACATGTAGTGGTCGGCCCCCGAACGGGGCGCTATAGGGACCGTAAAAACTTCTGCAAAGGCCTTGACTCATGGGGGGTCGTCCCTATAATCGGCCGCAGTCTTGCAGTCTCTTGGAGATGACTCATGTGCCATCGCAGCTACGACGTCTGTGCCCGGGACATTCCCGAAACTTAGGTCCGTCCACTTTTTCGGAGACACCTAGATGGGCGATCGCCCTCCCAGTAGCATCGCACGCGCCAGACAGTCCGCAGTCACCCGCCAGCAGCCGCTAGAACAGCTCTTCGACACGCACCCCGAAGTCAGCCTCGACTTCGAGATCGTGCGCCGCGCGGCCAGCCAGAAATACACCCGACCGTTCCTGATCCTCGACACGGCCATCGTGCGCGGGAAGGTGCGGCGCTTCCGTGCGGCCATGCCGCGCGTGCGTCCGCACTACGCCGTCAAGGCGAATCCCGACCGCCGGGTGCTTAAGGTGCTGGCGGAGGAGGGCTGCGGCTTCGAGATCGCCTCTACCGCCGAGCTTGACCTGCTGCTCGGCCTCGGCGTGCCGGCCGCGGAGGTGTTCTATTCGAATCCCGTCAAGGCGCGCGAATCGATCGCTTACGCTGCGGCGAAGGGCGTCGAATGGTTCGTGATCGACAGCCTCGATGAGCTGCGCCGGGTGCACGAAGTGGCGCCGCAGGGGAAGGTGTATCTGCGTATTGCCACGCCGAATATCGGCAGCGACTGGCCGCTTTCGGGCAAGTTCGGCGCGGGGGCGGGCGACGCACGCGAGATCGTGGCCGCCGCGGCGAAGATCGGTGCGGATCTCGCCGGGGTCACCTTCCACGTCGGCTCGCAGTGCCGTAATCCCGAAAACTGGCGCGTGGCACTGGAAAAGGCGCGCAACCTGTTCGACCTCATGAGCAAGGCAGGGCTGCGGCCGCGCCTGCTGAATATCGGCGGTGGCTATCCGGTTCGACACGTCAAGCCGATTCCGTCCATCGAGACCATTGGCGAGGTGGTCAACGAAGGGCTGAAAGCCTTTCCGGACGAGGTGCAGGTCATCGCCGAGCCGGGCCGCTACCTCGTCTCCGATGCCGGGTACTTCGTGTGCCAGGTGCTGGGCACCGCGGTTCGCGCAGGCAAGCGCTGGATGCACTGGGACGCGGGCCTGTTCGGCGGCGTCATCGAATCGAGCGAAGGTCTGAAGTACCGCATCCGGACCGACCGATCGGGGCCCGACGTCTCATGGACCGTCGGAGGCCCGACTTGCGACTCGGTTGATATCGTGATGCGCGACGAGCCATTGCCTTCCGATCTGCAGGAAGGCGATTTCATCTACATCCGCAACGCGGGGGCCTACACGACGGCCTACGCGAGCCAGTTCAACGGCTTCCCGCTGCCCGAAGTGCGCGTTTTCGAGAGCAAGAGCTAGCCCGGCTCATAGAGGACGAAGTCGAAGCGCATGCCGTCGGCCGCGGTGTGCGCTTCGCGCTGCGTCTCTCGCCATTTGGACCGGTCGTATTCCGGAAACCAGGTATCGCCGGGAAAGTCGCGGTGGATCTCGGTCAGCACGAGCCCCGCTGCAACCGGCAGCGACTCCGCGAAAAGCCGGCTGCCGCCAATCACGAACGCCACCGGCTCGCCGGCACAGAGGGCGAGCGCCCCCTCCAGGGAGCGGGCGACGGCCGCGCCGGCGGCGCCGTAGCCCGGCTGGCCGGTCACGACTATGTTGTCCCGGCCGGGCAGCGGCTTGCCGAGTGATTCCCAGGTTCGCCGCCCCATAATGACCGGGTGCCCCAGGGTGAGGCGCTTGAAATGCTTCAGGTCTTCGGGCAGCTGCCAGGGCAGCCGCCCGCCGTTTCCGATGACCCCGTTCGCCGCGACGGCAGCGACGAGGTAAACCCTGGGGCCGCTCGCGTTTGGCATTTCTTCGTGAAATTATAAGAACGTGAGGGCTCTCAAGCTTGCTCTGGCGATGTTCGTCCTGACCGGCGCCGGATGCGCCGTGCTGGATCCGGAGGCAGCAAGCGTTGCTGCGGCAGATGCCGCGCTCGGCGATGCTCTCTATGCTGCGCGCTCGCCGCAGTCCGAGCAGCGCGCGGCCTTAGAGAGGGCGCGCCAATCTTTGGCCGCTGATCCCAGCGCTGTCAACCGCCTGCGCCTGGCGGCGCTGCTCTCGCTGCTGCCGCCGCCGCTTGGCGATCCGGCCCGCGCAGCCGATCTGCTCACGCCTATCGCGGATGCCAGTTCACCGGGCGTCGGGCGCTTTGCCGCCTTCCTTGCCGCCGACGTGGCCGAGCAGCAGCGGCTGTCGCGTGAAGCCGATCGTCTGGCCCGCGAAAGCGAGCGAACCGCTCGAGAGCACGAGCGGCTGGACCGTGAGCGCGACAAGCGAGAGGAAACGCTCCGTCAGCAGGTCGAGGCGCTACGCGCCATCGAGCGGAACGTGCAGGAGCGCGAGGAGCGGCTGCGCCGCGGGCAGCGCTAGCGTGCCGGGGCTCGCTGGAAAGCCCAGTTGCGCAGCAGCGCGATGGCTGCCGCACACGCCACGGCAAACAGGCCGATGGCATAGAACCCCTGCACTATGCCGTAGCGGTCGGCAAGCCCGCCCATGATCAGCGGCGTCGAAAGATGGGAGACGCTCCAGCCCAGGCCGCCGAGCGCGAGCGCCGAGCCTCGCTCCTCGGGCCGGCTCGCCTCGGCGATGGTGATCTGGAAATAGAGCGTCATGGCTGCCGAGCCGGCACCGACGAGGAGCAGCCAGATCGCGATGGGCGCGGCATGATTGATCGTGGGTAGCAGGCCTATCGACGCGGCGACGATCAGACCGCAGACCACCGGCCAGGGCGTTTCCGGGCCCGTGCGCACGAAGCGCGCCACCAGCAGGCTCGCCGCGATCGAGCCCACGGCGCGCAGGGAGACGAGCAGGCCCGAACTGCCTTCGCCGTAGGCGTAATGCGCCAACAGCAGCGGATAGAACGAGATCGACAGCGAGAACGGCAGCGCGGAAACGTAGGCGCAGACGACGGAATAGAAAATCACGGGCTTGCGCAGGAGGGGCAGGTACCCAGCGAGCACGCCTCGGGCCGGCCCGTCATGGCGGGCGGCGGTCCGGTGGGTGCCCAGTGCGACGAGGAAGGCGATAAAGGCGCTCCCGGCCAGCACGGCGAAAGTCACCTTGAACCCCGCCCCTGCGAGCAGGAAGCCGGAGAGCGCGGTTCCGAGGATCTGCCCCACGTTCGTTACCGCGTTAAGGCGCCCGAGCTGCACGCCACGCGTGCCTGGCAGTTCGCTCGCCATCGACCAGTTTGCGGGCCAGAAGGCCGCCCGGGAAAGGACCAACGCCAGCTGACCGACCATCAGCATCCAGAAGCCTTCCGCAAAGGCCAGCCAAGCTGCTGCAAGGCCCTGCGCCCAGCAGGAGGCGAGCATCAGCCGGCGTCCGCCGATGCGATCGGTGTACGCGCCGCCGACGAGATTAAGAGGCGCCTGAGCCAGTACTGGTGCAGCGAAAAGCACGCCTATCTCGGCATTCGACAGCCCCTGCTGGTGCGCGTACAACGGCACGGCGAGCCACGTCATGCCGAGACCGAAATTCCACGCCCACGAGGCGAGAAAGAAATATGGATGGGCGAGCACGCGCGATTATCGGCTGTGGCGAGTCGGAGCCATGCTGGCTGTTTCGACTCGCTGGGTTACGGCCGCCCTGCTCCTCGCACTTGTGCCGGCGCTCTGCCGCGCCGCCAACGTTCGGTGCGCCGCCCGCTCGCCGGGGCACACCACGGCACTCGTCGAGCTCTACACGGCAGAACTCTGCGCTGGCTGCGAGCGGGCCAGCGCCTGGCTTGCGGCGCTTGGTCGCGCCCGTTCCGTCGAATCGGTGATCCCCATTCTCCTGAGGATGGAAGGCCGCGCCGACGTGCGAGAGGCCGAGGTGCGCCAGCGTGTTTCGAGCCGGCAGCTGAGGTTGCTGCCGCTACAGCGCACGGCGCTTGTCTACTCGCCGCAGGTGTTGCTGCAAGGTAGGGAATTTGCCGACTGGAACCGGCCCGAGGCCCTCGGCGCGGCGTTGGACCGGATCCGCGCCAGACCGGAGCAGGTGCGCATGACCATAGCAATTGAGGCTAAGGCGCCCGGCGGCCTGACCGCCGCTGTGGAGGCGCAGGTCGTGGACGCCGGCCAGGTCGCCGATAGTGTGCTCTACTTCGCGCCTTTCACCGGCGATGCGCACCATCGGGCCGTGCTCGAGTGGGTCGGCCCTGCTGGGGTGCGCCCGGACGGCCATATCTCGGTGTCCCGGGTCCTCGCCTCGCCGTCCGCCACTGCGCCCCATGACACCGGCGTAGTCGCATTTGTGCAAAACCGCCGTACCCGAGAGGTGCTGCAGGCGCTGCTGCTCGCCGCCTGCTCGCCCTAGGGCTTTCGGGTATATTCGCCCGGCAACAAGGAGCCGGCGGGGGCCGGCAACGAGGGAGCGTCAATGCAAGCGACGCAGATCCGGCAGAAGGACGGCGTCTTCTACTTCGTCAGCTACCGCGCCAAGGACCTGATGGGGAAGGTGCGCTTCATCAGCCGCTTCTACGGGGAGGGGGAGCAGATCGCACCGTCGCCCGTATCCGAAGACGACGATATCGCCCAGTTCATCGCCAGGATCGAGCGCACCGACGAGGCGTTCCAGCGGGCGATCTCGCGCTCGAAGGTCAAGCAGTTGAAGAACTTCTACGAGACGGCCGTTTCGCAACCCCCCATTCCGGGCACTGTGCTGCTCTTCACCTCGGAGCGGCTCAACTTCCGCGGCAGCGGCGACGGCGGTGCCGGCACGCTCACCGAGCCGAACTCCAAGTACCTGATCATCGACGGGCAGCATCGCTTGGCGGCGCTGCATTTCTACATGCACGAGCGGCCCGACGATGCCGCTACGATCAACGTACCGTGCATCATCTTCGATGGCCGCAGCGAGGATTTCGCGACGGAGATGTTCGTCATCATCAATTCGACGCCGACGAGGATCAACAAGAGCCACCTCGTCGACCTCTACGACCGCGTATCGTTCGCCGCTCCCGACCGCAAGTTCGCCGCGCGCCTGGTCGAGAAGCTCTACAGCGAGGGCGACAGCCCGCTGCGCTACCGCATCAACCGCCTCGGCGGGCGCAGCCAGCGCGACAAGTGGGTGCTGCAGGCCGAGCTCTTCAACGAGCTGCACCGCTGGGTACGGGGACGCTGGCGGTCGATCCAGCTCGCCGGGGGCAGCGCGAAGGAAGTGCCACGCTACTACGCCGTCATCCGCGATTTCTTCAAGGCGGCGCGGGCGGCCTTCGGCGACGCGGTCTGGGGTCACGAGAATTACATGGTGACCAAGCCTGTCACCATCAAGGCGATGGTGCGCGTATGCGCCGATCTTTCGCGGGAGGACGCCGAGCCGGAAGCCGGGCGCGTGGCGCGCTGGGAGGCGCGCCTGGAGCCGTGGTCGGAGCTCGCCAAGCAGTTCCGCGAGGAGGGCTTCTACGAGCGCTTTGCCGCCAAGGGCGAAGTCGAGCGCGTCGCCCGCGTGCATCGCGAGCTCGCGCGCGCGGCCGGCATCGAGACGGCCCGCAGCAAGCAATAGCGTCTAGATGAGCCCCGAGCGCGCGAGGGCCGCGAGCTCTGTCTCGTTGTAGCCCAGTTCGGCGAGGATGGCTTGGGTGTGTTCGCCGACGGCCGGGACCGCTTCCATGCGCGGGGTGAAGTTGTCCAGGTTGAACGGCGGCTTGAGCGCTTCGATCGTTCCGGCGGGTGTCGCGACCGGCACTCGGCGGCTTCGCGCCTCGAGCTGCGGATGACGCCAGAACTCTTCGATGCTGTTCAGCCGCGCATTGGCGATCTCGGCGGCGTCGAGTCGGTCGATGAGCTCGGCGCTCGTCATCCCGGCGAAGGCGCGCTCGATTTCGGCATGCAGCGCCGCCCGGTTTTGCAGCCGAGCCGGCGCACTGGCGTAACGCCGGTCGGTCGCCAGGTCCCGGTTACCGAGGACCCGCTCGCAGAACCGTACGAACTCGCGCTCGTTCTGCACGCTCAGGAACACCGTGCCGCCGTCGCCGGCGGCGAACGGTCCGTACGGCACGATCGTCGCATGATAGGCGCCTGAGCGCCGGGGCGGAACACCGCCGTAGGCGGTGAAATAGGCCGGAAAGCCCATCCATTCCCCAAGCGATTCCAGCATGGTGATGTCCAGGGTCGCGCCTTCGCCGCTGCGCTCCCGGCGCAGCAGCGCGGCGAGGATAGACGAGAAGGCATACATGCCGGCGGCGATGTCGGCGACCGGGATCCCGGCCTTGGCCGGCGTCTCGGCCGTGCCGGTCACAGCGAGAAGCCCGGCCTCGCACTGCACCAGGAGGTCGTAGGCCTTCTTGCTCGCATAGGGACCGCTCGGTCCATAGCCCGAAATGCCGCACCAAATGAGCCGCGGATTATGCTCGCGAAGTCGCGCCGCGCCGAGCCCGAGCCGGTCCGCCGCGCCCGGGGCGAGATTCTGGACGAACACGTCCGCCCTCGCCGTGAGCCTCTCGAGAACCTCTTCGGCGCGGGGATGCTTCAGGTCGAGTGCCAAGCTCTCCTTGGAGCGGTTCGTCCAGACGAAGTGCGAGGACTGGCCTTTCACCGTGGCGTCGTAGCTGCGCGCCGGGTCGCCGACCCCAGGACGTTCTATCTTGATCACGCGCGCGCCGAGCTCGGCGAGCTGCCGCGTGGCAAAAGGCCCGGCGATGACCTGCTCCAGCGCAACTACTGTGATGCCTTCCAATGGACTCATTGAAACTCGATGGTGAGCCCACCGAGCGGCAAGCCGATTATCTCGGTACGCCAGGCTTCGCCCGGTGATACGGGATGGGCATCCGTGAGCACTCCGGTGGTGACGATCTCGCCGGGTTGCAGCGACACCGCCTGCGGCTGCTTGCGTAGCAGGTCGATCAGGTGGCCGAGCGCCAGGAGCGGGCTGCCGAGCACATTGGCCCCTACGCCGCGGTCCTTGAGCGCACCGCCCTGAAACAGCCTGGCTTCGACCCCGGGCAGCTTTTCGGCGAGCGCCGCCGTCCGCTCGATCGCCACGGGCGTGCCGACGACCAGCCGGCCGTGCAAGCCATTATCGGCACAGCAGTCGGCGAGGCTGACCTTCCAATCGACATGATGGCACTGCACGATCTCCACCGAGTGCGCAATCCACTCGATGCAGCCGATCAGCTCTTCGGGGTCGCCCGAGCCCGGCGAGTGCTTTAGCCTGAAGGCGATCTCGGGCTCGATTCGGGGCTGAACGAGTCCCGCCAACGAAATTTGCGCCCGTCCGTTCCGAGCCTCGACCAGGGTGCGATCGTAGACCATACCCCACATCGGCTCGTGGACGCCGTAGCGCGGCCAGAGGGTGCGATTGGTGAACCCTATCTTGCGTCCGACCGCCCTCCAGCCGAGCGAGAGCCGATGCTCGTGCAGCGCTCGCGCCGCAGCGTAGCCGGCCTCGGGCGTCAGCCCCGGGTAGCGGCTGCTGAATGAAGGCACTTCTCGCCCCGCTTCCTGGGCGGCGATGACGTCGTCGGCGAGCACGTCAGCAATTCTACGGGTCGAGTTGCGCGGCTCGCGTCCGCATGCCAAATTAAGTCCGATGGATGCCGCGCTGGCCTGGGCGATCATCGCCCTCGTGCTTGTGATCGCCGAGCTCGTGAGCGGAACGTTCTACCTGCTGATGCTCGGCATGGCGGCGTTCGGCGCCGCTGGTGCCGCCTGGCTCGGCCACGAATTCGCGGTGCAGTGTGTGGTAGCAGCGGTGCTCGCCGCGGGCGGCTGCTATGGCGTTCACGTCTACCGTGTCCGGTCGAGCGCGAAACGCATGGCGCCGATCGACCGCGGCATGCCGGCGAGCTTCGAGAGCTGGCTCGACGCCGGCTCGCGCCTGGCACGCGTTCGCTATCGCGGCGCGAGCTGGGACGCGCACGTCGAGGGCAGCGAGGCGCTCGAGCCGGGTGCGACGCTGTTCGTACTCGCCGCCGATGGCAACACGCTCAAAGTCGCCAGGAACCGTCCGCTCTGAGGACGGCCCGGCGACCCTTCACGTCCAAGGGGGAACCGAATGTTCTGGAAACTCGCAGGGGCGGTCGTCGCCGCCATCGTCGCTTCGCAGGTGCCGGGCCTGCAGCACTATTGGGGCTGGGTGCTCGTCCTCGGGGTCGTCATCGCGTTCGTCATCGAAGGGGTGCGCATCGTGCCGCAGCAGAGCGCATGGGTAGTCGAGCGCCTGGGCCGCTACGAGGGCACGCTCGAACCCGGCCTGAACCTGATCATCCCGTTCTTCGACAAGGTGGCCTACGTGCACCCGCTAAAGGAGGTGCCGCTCGACGTGCCGGAGCAGGTCTGCATCACCAAGGACAATACGCAGCTCGGCGTCGACGGCATCCTCTACTACCAGGTGACCGACCCGCGGCTCGCCTCGTACGGGTCGTCCGACTACGTGGTCGCGATCACGCAGCTCGCCCAGACCACGCTGCGCAGCGAGATCGGCAAGATGGAGCTCGACAAGACCTTCGAGTCGCTCGAAGAGATCAACCGGCAGATCGTCCACGCGCTCGACGAGGCGGGGCGCAACTGGGGAATCAAAGTGCTGCGCTATGAGATCAAAAGCCTCACGCCGCCCGAGTCCATCCTGCGCGCCATGCAACAGCAGATTACCGCCGAGCGCGAGAAGCGGGCGCTCATCGCCAAATCGGAAGGCTCACGTCAGCAGGAAATCAATCTCGCCGACGGCAAGCGTCAGGCGGCGGTGCTCGAGTCCGAAGGCGACAAGACCGCCGCCATCAACCGCGCCCAGGGCGAGGTGACCGCGATCCGCGTCATCGCCGAGGCGACCGCGGCCGGCGTGCGCGCCGTGGCCGAGGCGATCGCCGATCGCGGCGGCCTCGATGCGGCGAACCTGAAAGTCGCGCAGCAGTACGTGGAGGCATTCGGCAACATCGCGAAGGCATCCAATACGCTCATCGTGCCCGCCAATCTGGGCGATGTCGCCGGGTTCGTGGCCACGGCGATGAGCGCGCTGGAGCGCGGCCGGGTGGCGCCGGAGGCCCGGCCCTGAGTCGAGTCGTGATCAGTCGATGACGACGCCGGCGCGCTTTACGATCGGCGCGAATTTCTCGGTTTCGGATTTCACGAACGCTGTGAAATCCTCGGGGCTTCCCTGCACTACCGTGGCGCCGCGGGCATCGAGCGCGGCCCGCGCCTTTGGATCTTGCGAGGCGTGGTTCAGGGACTCGTTGAGGCGCTTGATCACCGCGGGTGGAGTGCCGGCGGGCGCCGCCAGACCGAACCAGGAGACAATCTCGTAGCCTTTGAGGCCGATCTCGTCCATCGTCGGCACGTCGGGCAGCACGTCGACCCGATGCAGGCTCGTCACCGCAAGCGCCCGGACTTTCCCGGACTTGATCAGCGGCACCTGCGGCGGAATGTTATCGATCATCATCTGGACGTCGTTGGCGAGTAACGCGGCGATCGACGGGCCGGCGCCGCGGAACGGGATGTGCACGATGAACGTGTGAGTCATCGCCTTGAACAGCTCGCTGGAAAGCTGCGGCGAAGTGCCGTAGCCGGGCGAGCCGTAGTTCAGCTTGCCCGGGTTCTTCTTCGCGTACTCGACGAGCTCCTGCGCGGTCTTCACAGGCAGCGCGGGGTTGACGACCAGGACATTCGGCACCGAGCCGAACCGGCCGACGTAGACGAGATCCTGCATCGGACGATAGTTGAGCTTGCGGTAGATGCTCGGGCTGATCGCGAGCGACGGGTTGGCCAGCAGCAGCGTGTATCCGTCCGCCGGGGCATGCGCTACGAAGTCGGCGCCGACGTTGCCCCCTGCGCCGGCCCGGTTTTCTACAGCGACGGGCTGACCCAGATCGGCCTGCATCGGCGCCTGGATGATGCGCGCGACGAGGTCGATCAGCCCGCCGGGCGGGTAGGGCACGATGATGGTGATGGCGCGGGAAGGGAAGCTCTGCGCGCCCACGGCAGTGGAAAACAGCGCGACAACTGCGGCGCCCGCTACGATGGCAAGCAAGGACAGTCTGGCCTTCATGAGGCTCCTCCTGTGAATGAACGGGTCTGTCGTTCTGCGGGCTCTTCCGCAGTCGATCATAGCGTGACTGCCGGGATAACGAGTATCGCCGCCGCTGCAGTGTTCTGCCCGGAGCCGCCGCGTTGTGAGCCGGCCAGTGACTTCGGATAGGACAACCTACTTCGCGGAGGACCTGCTCATGGACGGCTCAGATGTTTCAACCCGTTGATGCTCTTCGGTGCACACGCGCCGCCCAGAGGCCGGCGGCGACGAGAGCAAGCGCGAGAAGCTGCGCACCCATCGCCTGGCTGTTCGGATAGATGCCGAGCAGTGGGATGGCACGGAAGTGGAACGCGGTGACGCCGATGACGCCCGCCTCCTGCAGTGCGGCGATCCCGTGCCCGGTGAACACCACCGCGAGCAGCGCGAGCAGCCCAGCGGTGGCGCCGAAGAAGGGACCGATCGGCAGGCGCACGCTGAAGCGCAGCAGCGCGTAGCCGATCACCGCGAGCGCGCCCGCGCCGGCAGCGATGCCAGCGAGCACCGCATGGTGCCCGCTCGAGCCTGCCTGCACCCAGAGCGCCTGGTAGAAGAGCACGATCTCGAAGATCTCGCGATATACGGCGAGGAAGGAAACCCCGGCCATGGCCCAGAGCGTGCGCTTGGCGAGCGCCCGCCCGATCTGCTCGTGCAGGAACCGGCTCCAGGCCTCCGCGTAGGACTTCGCATGCAGCCAATACCCGACGTAGAGCAGCATCACCGCGGCGACGAGGGCAGTGATGCCCTCGGTCAGCTCGCGGTTGGCCCCCGAAATCTCGATCGCGAAGCTCGCGGCGGCCCATGTCAGCGCGCCGAGCACGAGCGCGGCGATCCAGCCCGCGTGCACCCACGGCAGCGCTTCCCGGCGGCCTGTTTTCAGCACGAAGGCGACGATCGCGGCGAGCACTAGGATCGCCTCCAGGCCCTCCCGTAGAAGAATAATGAGGGAGGCGGTGAAAGCGGTGGCGCCCGAGAGCTCGCCCCCGCCGAGCCGGTCCTGGGCCGCGGCGAGCAGCTCGTCGGCGTGTTGCGCCCGACGGGCGAAGGCGTCCGCCGGCTCGCCACGCTCGATCGCGGAGCGAAGCTCGAGCATCTCGCGCTCGGTCTCGCGCATCAGATCCGGGGCGACGTTGGCGAGCGGGGCCTCGACCAGCTCATAGCCCTCGAGGTAGGCCTTGATCGCTGCCTCGCGGGCCGTGGCGCGATCACCCCGGCGCACGGCCTCGCGCGCCGCGGCGAGCTGCTCCCGCGCGTACGCGAGCGGCGCAGGGTGCAGCGCCTCTGGGTGGGCGAGCAGGTAATCCTGTACGCGGGCCGCCCCCTCGCCATATTGCGTTGCGACCTCGTCCCGAGACAGCGTCGCGACATTGTTCAGATCCGGGAACGCGGCGCGCTCCTTTCCCGCCCCCCAGAGTTGCCGGCCCTGCTCGGTTTGCCCGGCAGGCGAGGCAAGGCTTGCGACGTAGAAGGCGAGTGCCCAGCGGTCGTCATCGGTGAGCTGAGTGAACGGCGCCATCGAGGTCCCTGACACGCCGAGGGTAATGCTGTTGTAGAGCCCGTAGGCGCTGCGCTGGCGCATGCGCGCTAGGTCGTGAAAGTTCGCGGGAGCGGGATCGAGTCCCTTCGCCGCGGGGCCGTCGCCCCGGCCGGCACTGCCATGGCAGGCCGCGCAATGGCTCGCATACAGCGCCGGCGCCCGGTCGAGCGGCGGCGCCGCCCGGGGTGCAAGCCGAAGCTGATAGGCCGCGACGATGCCGCGCCGCAGGGCGCGTGAAGCCTCGGCGACGTCAGCGGGCGCCGCCTTGCGCGCGACCAGCCCGACGAGTGCGTCGGCCTGTGCCGCGAGCGCGGCACGCCGCGGATTCGCCGGAAGCGCCCGGACGCGGGTTGCGGCCTGCGACGCGAACTCCCGCATCTCCTTGTACTCGTCCGCGCTCTTCACCTTGCCGTTGTCCACGGCTCCGCCGTAGTCCACCGCAACATAATCGAGCAGGTGTAGCAGCGTTGAGGCGTCTTGGGCGGACGCTAGGAGCGGGGCAGCGACCAGCGCGAGAAGGATGACCAGCCGGCGCAGCATCATGACCCTATGCGGTGAGGATCAGCTTGCCATTCTGTGTCACCCGAAGGCGGTACTCGCGGCCGTTGTGCGTGATAACGAGCTCGCGCCGTGGGCCGAGTAACAGCTCGCTCGGCACCTTCGCGGGCAACGATGGGGACGGCGCGACCGAGGCGGACTTTGGAGTGTGCACGTGCTTCGACGATAATGGTTCTCATTGCACACGTCAATAGTTCTCAACTGCTTTGATCTATATCAAACAAAGTGTTTCACGTGAGCGAACACTTGCTCATTGCAGAGAAGGTTATTGTTATTCGATAATGGTTCTTGTTTCGGAGGCCTCTTGTACATCTGCATCTGCAACGCGGTAACGGAGCGCCAGCTCAAGGAATGCGCCCGCTCTGGCGCCAAGTCCCTGGAAGAGCTGGCCTTCCAGCTAGGGCTCGGCACGGGCTGTGGCCGCTGCCGCGAATGCGCCTCCGGGGTATTGCGGGAAATCCATCCCGATTGCGAATGCGCGCTGGCCGCAGCCAAGTAGCCTCGGCTACCCTCGGGTAAACCAGGAGGCCGGGATGAAGGGCGACGCGAAGGTGGTGCAGTACCTGAACAAGGTCTTGTTCAACGAGCTGACCGCCATCAATCAGTACTTCCTCCACGCCCGCATGTTGGGCAACTGGGGCCTGCGCAAGCTCGAGGAGCACGAGAAGAAGGAGTCGGTCGACGAGATGAAGCATGCCGATCGGCTTATCGAGCGCATCCTGTTCCTGGAGGGCCTGCCGAACCTGCAGGACTTGGGCAAGCTCCTGATCGGCGAGAGCGCGCTGGAAGCGCTGAAATGCGACCTCGATCAGGAGCGCATCGCGCATCCGGTGCTAAGGGAAGCGATCGCGCATTGCGAGCAGGTGCGCGACTACGTCTCCCGGGAGCTCCTCGAAGACATCCTCGAGAGCGAAGAGGAACACATCGACTGGCTGGAGACGCAGATCGAGCTGGCCGATAAAGTCGGCCTGCAGAACTGGCTGCAGTCCGCCGCGGGCGAGCCCTCCTAGACGACCCGAGTCCGGACCGGCTTGCCGGCGAAGTGCAGGCGCAGATTCTCGATCTGCAGGTCGCCCATCGCCTTGCGCGTCTCGGCAGTTGCGCTGCCGACATGGGGGAAGAGCACGCAATTCTCCAGGCCGTAGAACTCGGGCGGCACTTTCGGCTCGTCGACGAAGACGTCGAGGCCCGCGCCGGCGATGCGCTTTTCCTGCAGGTAGCGCAGCAGTACCGGCTCGTCCACGACGGAGCCGCGCGCGATGTTGACGAGATAGCCCTTAGTCCCCAGCGCGTCGAGCACTTTGGCGCCCACCAGCTTGTGCGTCTCCGGACCGCCCGGCGTGACCACCATCAGCACGTCGCAATTGCGCGCCAGCGTGACCGGATCCGGATCGTACGGGTAGGGCAGGTCCTTGCGGCTACGGTTGTGATAGCGGATCTTCATGCCGCAGACCAGCGCGCGCTTGGCGATGGCCTCGCCGATTCGCCCCAAGCCGAGGATACCAAGCGTCCGTCCGCCAACGTCTGCCGTCAACGGATAGGGACCCTTCGATGCCCAAAGGCCGGCGCGCAGATGACGTTCAGCCTGCGGATACTGGCGCACGGTATTGAGGATGAGGGCGAGCGCGGTGTCGGCGACCGCCTCGTTCAGCACGTCGGGCGTATTGGTGACGACGATGCCGCGCTTCTTCGCATCGTCGAGGTTGATCTGGTCGACGCCGACGCCAAAGTTGGCGATGATCTCGAGCTTCGGCAGGGCGTCCATCAACTTGCCGTCGACGAGCAACGGGCCGAAGCTCGCGATGCCGCGCACCCCCTCGGACCTTTCTCTCAAGAATTGCGCGCGATCGGTCGCTTCGAAAAGCCTGTGGACGGTGAACTCGGCTTCCAGCGTTGCTTGTGTGCCGGCGTGCCCTTTGCCGGTGAAGAGGATCTCGGGTCTCATGTCTTGAATTTCGCGGCCAGCGCTTCCGCGCCCCGCGCCAGGATGCCGACGTCCGCGCCCACGGCGACGAACAGCGCGCCGCATTCTAGCCAGTGCCGGGCGTCCGCTTCGCTCGGTGTAAGGATCCCCGGCGCCTTGCCTGCCTCGCGGATCCGCCGGATCGCCGCGTCGATGCGCGGCTTTACCGCCGGATTGGCGATCTCGCCGGGGTAACCGAGCGACGCATGCAGATCGGCCGGGCCGATGAAGACCCCGTCGATGCCTTCCACGCTGCAGATCGCCTCGATCTGGTCGAGCGCCGCCTCCGTCTCGACCTGCACGAGCAGGCAGATTTCCGCGTGCGCGCGCCGCGCGTAATCCTTGATGCGGCCGAAGCGGGTGGCGCGAGTGCTGCCGGCCACGCCGCGCACGCCGCGAGGCGGGTAACGCGTATATGACACGGCGGCGGTTGCCTCTTGTGCGGTCGATACGTAAGGCACGAGCAGCGACTGCGCGCCGACGTCAAGTACGCGCTTGATCGCCACCATGTCGTTCCACGGCACGCGGACCACCGGATGCGAGGGATAGGGCGCGGCGGCCTGCAGCTGGCCGAGCAGGCTCTCGAGGTCGTTCGGCGAGTGCTCCATGTCGAGGAGCAGCCAGTCGAAGCCGGCCCCCGCGATCACCTCCACCGTGTAATTCGACGACAGACTCGACCAGAGGCCGATCTGGGCGCGATTCGCCTTCAGCGCCGCCTTGAACGGGTTGCGGGCGAGTTCCATTGCTATTCCTTAACGGCGCCGGTCATTCCCGACACGTAGTACTCGACGAAGAACGAATAGAGGACCGCCACCGGCAGCGAGCCGAGGAGGGCGCCCGCCATCAAGGAGCCCCAATGGTAGACGTCGCCCTCCACGAGCTCGGTCACCACGGCGACCGGCACTGTCTTGTTCTCCGAAGAGGAGATGAAGGTGAGCGCATAGATGAACTCGTTCCACGACAGCGTGAAGGCGAAGATGCCGGCCGAGATGAGCCCCGGCACGGCGAGCGGCAGCATGATCTTGACGAGGATCTGCCAGCGCGTCGCGCCGTCGATGAGCGCGCATTCCTCCAGCTCGTAAGGGATGGTGCGGAAGTAGCCCATGAGAAGCCAGGTGCAGAACGGAATCAGGAACGTCGGGTAGGTCAGGATCAGCGCCCAGACGGAGTCGAAGAGACCCAGCTTGAAGACGATGAGGGAGAGCGGGATGAAGAGGATCGAAGGCGGCACGAGGTAGGCGAAGAAGATCAACAGGCCGACCGGCCGAGAGCCGCTGAAGCGCAGCCGCTCGATGGCGTAGGCGGCGAGCACGGCAGCGAAGAGCGAGAGGAACGTCGCGAGCACGGAGACCAGCATCGTGTTCCACAGCCACTGCGGGTAGTCGGTCTTGAAAAGCAGCTTCTCGAAGTGCTCGAGCGTCGGCTTGACGAGCCAGAAGGGGTTCGCTTCGCGCGATACCAGCTCCTGGTTCGACTTGAACGACGTCATGGCCATCCAGTAGAAGGGGAAAAGCAACACGACCAGGAAAATGCCGAGCGGGATATAGAGCGTCACCCAGCGCCGGGGGAGCGACTGCAGGTACTCCATGCCCGGCTGCTCTTCTTTCACTTGTCCGCGCCTCCCTGCTGCCAGGCGCGACGCTGCAAGCCGAAGTAAGAGAACAGGATCGCCGCGAGCAGGAACGGCACCATCAGCGTCGCGAGCGCCGCCCCTTCCCCGAGCGCGCCGCTCGGGATGGCGCGCTGGAACGAGAGCGTCGCCATGAGGTGCGTGGCGTTCAGCGGGCCGCCGCGCGTCAACACGTAGATGAGCTGGAAATCGGTGAAGGTGAAGAGCACGCTGAAGGTCATCACTACGGC
The DNA here is from genome assembly GCA_035639215.1 of Burkholderiales bacterium. Taxonomy (GTDB): domain Bacteria; phylum Pseudomonadota; class Gammaproteobacteria; order Burkholderiales; family SG8-39; genus SCGC-AG-212-J23. The sequence goes on along the minus strand of DASQYN010000200.1, from coordinate 6,068 downwards.
GATGATCGGCGTGAGCATCGGCAGCGTCACGTACCAGAACCGCTGCCACGGCGTGGCGCCGTCGATTGCCGCAGCCTCATAGAGCGACGGCGGGATGGTCTGCAGGCCGGCGAGCAGCGAGATCGCCACGAACGGCACGCCCCGCCAGACGTTGGCGGCGACCGTGGACAGTCGCGCATTCCACGGTTCGCCGAGGAAATCGATGTACTGGTGGATGACACCCATGCGGGTGAGCGCCCAGCTGATGACCGAGAACTGCGAGTCGTAGATCCACCAGAAGGCGATCGCCGAAAGCGCCGTCGGCACGATGAACGGCAGGAGCACGATGGCGCGCAACAGCGACTTGAACGGCAGATGGCGGTTGAGCAGCAGCGCGAGCCACAGGCCGAGCGCGAACTTCAGGACGCTCGCCAGCACCGTGTAGAAGAGCGTGTTGAAGAGCGACAGACGGGCGACCGAGTCGCCTACCAGGAACTGGAAGTTCTCCAGGCCTATCCATTGCCCCGCCCGGCCGATCTTCGCGTCGGTGAAGCCGAGCCAGGTGCCGAGGCCGAGCGGGTAGGTGAGGAAGACGAGCAGCAGGACGCCCGCGGGGAGCATGAAGATGCCGCCCAGGGCGTTCCTGCTGTCGAGCCAGCGCTGCATCTAGACCTTGTAATAGCGCTCGGCGCGCTTCTGCGCCCGCTCCGCCGCTTCCTGCGGCGTTTTGTCGCCGGAGGCCGCCTCGGCGAACATGTCGACGACGATGAAGTCGCCGAGCGCCGCCGCCGACGCGTAACCCAGCTTGCCCTCCCAGCCGGCCGGGCGCGTGTCGCGCAGCACGTCGCGGTAGGGTGTGTGCTTCGGATCCACGGTCCAGATCGGGTTCTTCTCGTAGGCCTTGAGCGGCTGCGCGACGTAGCCGATGCTCGCCTGCATCCACTCGCCGAACTGCTCCTCCTCCATCATGAAGCGCAGAAACTCCTTCGCGGCCTTCGGATACTTGCTGTACTTGAAGATCATCTGATTGAAGAACAGCTGGAACGCCGTCTGGCCGCCGACCGGGCCGGACGGGTAGACCGCGTGCTGGATGTCCTTCGCCATCTCGTTCAGCTTCGCATCCTTCGAGGTCTTGGTGGCGTAGTAGATCGAGATGCCGTTGTTGGTCACCGAGATCTGGCCGTCGAGGAAGGCTTTGTTGTTGTTCGGATCGAGCCAGGTCAGGGTACCCGGCGCGAACGTGGCGTAGAGCTGCTTCGCGTATTCGAGCGCCTTGACGGTCTCCGGGCTGTTCAGGACGACCTTGTTCGACTTGTCGGCGATCTTGCCGCCAAAGGTCCACAGCAGCCAGTAGCACCAGGTGTTGGCATCGCCGGTGGCGTGGCCGAGGGCGAAGCCGCCCGGGGTGCCCTTCGCCTTCAGGGCCTGCATCATCTTGAGGAAGTCGCCCGTGCTCTTCGGGAAGGCGTCGAAGCCGGCCGCCTTCACCATGCTCTCGCGGTAGACCATCATGCTGCCTGCCGCGCCGAGCGGCACGCCGATCCAGTGCTTGCCATCGGGGCGGAGGTACGCCTCGCAGACGGGATACCAGCCGCCGTACTTCTTGCCGAGGTAGGTGCACAGGTCCGTCACGTCGACCAGCTTCTCGGGATAGAGGTTCGCGTCGTCGTTCGTCGAGAGGATGATGTCCGGGCCGGCACCGGTGTTGGCGGCGACCGCGGCCTTCGGGCGCACGTCCTCCCAGCTCTCGTTGTCCACGCGCACTGGGATGCCGTACTTGTCTTCGAACTTCTTCACGTTCTTCATGTACTGGTCGATGTCGCCTTGCACGAACCGGCTCCAGCGCAGCACGCGCAGCCGCGCGCCTTTCTCCGGCGCGTTCTTCCACTGCGCGTGCGCGTCCTTCACCCAGATCATGGGGAATGTCGCGGCCGCAGCCACGCCGGCTCCGGCCTTGAGTATCTGCCTGCGTTTGTTGCTCATCACTTCCCTCCTTTATACGAGTCGAGCGCCGCTCGACGGGTCGAAAAGATAGCTCTGCTGCGCCTTGAGCCGCACCCGCTCGCCGGGATGGAATGCGTGCCGCTCGCGCACCACCGCGGTGACGTCGACGCCGTTCACCTTGCAGAAGATGTGCGTGTCGGCGCCGGTCGGCTCCACTACGACCACCTCCGCGTCCAGGCCGTCGCTCGCCACCGAGAGGTGCTCGGGCCGGATGCCCACGAGTACCTCGCGGCCATTGCGCTTCTCCGGCAGGAAGTTCATTGCCGGCGAGCCGATGAAGCCGGCGACGAAGAGATTCGCCGGGTTGTCGTAGAGCTCGAGCGGCGTGCCGACCTGCTCAACCTTGCCCGCGTTCATGACCACGATCTTGTCCGCCATCGTCATCGCCTCGATCTGGTCGTGCGTGACGTAGATCGAGGTGGTGGTTAGCCGTTGATGCAGCGCCTTGATCTCGGTACGCATCGCCACGCGCAGCTTGGCGTCGAGGTTGGACAGCGGCTCGTCGAAAAGAAATACCTGCGGCTTCCTGACAATCGCGCGTCCCATCGCCACGCGCTGTCGCTGGCCCCCGGAAAGCTGCCGCGGATAGCGGCCCAGGTAGTCGCTGAGGCCGAGAATCTGCGCCGCCTCATGTACCCGCTGTCGTGCGGCCGCCCCCGGCACGCCGGCCAGCTTGAGGCTGAAGGCCATGTTGTCGTACACCGTCATGTGCGGATACAGCGCGTAGTTCTGGAACACCATCGCGATGTCGCGCTCCTTGGGCGCCACACGGTTCACGACCCGCGTGCCGATGCGGATCTCGCCGGCCGAGATCTCCTCGAGGCCGGCGACCATGCGAAGCAGCGTGCTCTTGCCGCAGCCCGACGGCCCGACGAGCACGCAGAACTCGCCTTCGGCGATCGCGATGTCCACGCCGTGCACGACTTCCGTTGTGCCGAACGACTTGCGTACGCCGCTGAGCGTGACCGACGCCATGACGGGCTAGTGGATCTCTGGCTCCGGCGTGGGCGCCGTGCCCTCCAGAAAATCGAAGTCGCAGCCTTCGTTGGCCTGCTTGACGTGCGCGGAGAAAATCGCGCCGTATCCTCTTTGGTACTTCGGCGCCGGCGCCCGCCAGCCGTGCCTTCTCTTCTCGAGCTCCTGCTCGGAAATCTGCAGGTTGAGCTGACGCCGCTTGACGTCGAGCTCGATCGGATCGCCGTCGCGCACCAGCGCGAGCGGTCCGCCGACGTACGACTCGGGTGCCACGTGCAGAACGCAGGTGCCATAGCTCGTGCCGCTCATGCGCGCGTCGGAAATGCGTACCATGTCGCGCACGCCCTGCCGCAGCAGCTTTTTCGGCACGGGCAGCATGCCCCACTCCGGCATGCCGGGGCCGCCCAGCGGCCCGGCATTGCGCAGCACCAGCACGCTCGAGGCGTCGACCTCGAGATCATCCCGGTCGATGCGTGCCGCCATGTCGTTGTAATCGTCGAACACCACCGCCCTCCCGACATGCCTGAGAAGCTGCGGCGAAGCGGCGGACGCCTTGATCACCGCGCCCCCCGGCGCGAGATTGCCTCGTAAGACGACCAGTCCGCCCGAGGCCTTGAGCGGATTGGATCTCTTGCGGATCACGTCCTCGTTGTAGATGCGCGCCCCTTGCAGGTTCTCGCCGAGCGTCTTGCCGTTCGCCGTCCGGCACTCGAGATGCAGGAGATCCGGCAGCTCGCCCAGGAGCGCGCGTAGACCGCCCGCATAGTAGAAGTCCTCCATCAGGAACTTTTCGCCCGACGGTCGTACGTTCGCGAGCAGCGGCACCCTCTCGGAGAGCTCGTTGAAGCGCTCGAGCGGCAGCCGGATGCCGGCGCGCCCGGCCATGGCGACGAGGTGGATGATGGCATTGGTGGACCCGCCCATGGCCAGCAGCGTGACGATCGCGTTGTCGAAGGCGCGAGCGCTCAGGAAATCCCTCGGCTTGAGGTCGTGCCACACCATCTCCACGATGCGCTTGCCGGTGAGCGTCGCCATCTTGGAATGGTTCGAGTCGGGCGCCGGGATGGACGAAGCGCCGGGCAGCGTGAAGCCGAGGGTTTCCGCGATCGACATCATGGTCGCGGCCGTGCCCATCGTCATGCAGGTGCCTGGAGAGCGGGCGATGCCATCCTCGATCTCCTGCCAGTCGCGGCGCGTGATGTTGCCGGCGCGCAGCTCCGCCCAGTACTTCCACGTATCCGAGCCGGACCCGAGCGTGCTCTCGCGCCAATGTCCGGTCAGCATCGGACCGGCCGGCAGGTAGATCGCCGGCAAGTTCATGCTGGTCGCGCCCATGAGCAGGCCCGGGGTGGTCTTGTCGCAGCCGCCCATCAGCACAGCGCCATCGGCGGGATAGGAGCGCAGCAGCTCCTCAGTCTCCATCGCCAGGAGATTGCGATACATCATGGTGGTCGGCTTCTGCATCACCTCAGCGAGCGATATCGCGGGTATCTCCACCGGGAAGCCGCCCGCCTGCCAGACGCCGCGTTTCACTTCCTCGGCGCGCTGCCTGAAGTGCGTGTGGCAGGAATTGATGTCCGACCAGGTGTTGAGGATGGCGATGACCGGCTTCCCGGCGTAGTCGCCGCGGTCGTAGCCCATCTGCGCCGTGCGCGAGCGGTGGCCGAACGAGCGCAGGTCGTCGACGCCGTACCAGCGATGGCTGCGCAGCTCTTCCGGCTTCTTCATGTTCTTAGTCTAAACTGCCGGCCTTCGCCGAAAGGACCCATGGAAACGCTATTTCGAAAGGAGCCGCTCACGCTCGCCATGGAGGCGATTGTCGCCGCGGGGGGCAGCGAGCGGCAGGAGGCGCGGTTGGTGGCCGAGAACTTGGTGATGGCCAACTTGCTTGGACACGACTCGCACGGCATCGGCATGATCCCCCGCTACATCGATGCGCTCCTGGAGGGTGGCTTGAGCGCCAACCAGCGGGTCCGCGCCACGCTGGATACCGGAACCCTGCTCGCCCTCGACGGCGGCCGGGGCTACGGCCAGTCGATCGGCCGGCAAGCGATGGAGATGGCGATCGAGCGGGCGAAGCAGCATGGCTCCTGCATCATGTCGCTCGGCAACTCGCACCATCTCGGCCGCATCGGCCACTGGGCGGAGATGGCGGTTGCCGCAGGTTTCGTCTCGCTGCATTTCGTCAACGTGCTCTCGCACGCGCGGGTCGCGCCTTACGGAGGCCGCGATGCGCGCTTCGGCACGAACCCCTGCTGCATCGCCATTCCTCTGCCCGGGGAGCCGCCGTTCGTGCTCGATTACGCGACGAGCGCGGTCGCGCAGGGCAAGCTGCGCGTCGCGCACAACAAGGGGGACAAGGTGCCCTTCGGACGCCTCATCGACACCGAAGGTAATCCGACCCAGGATCCGCGCTATGCCGTCGTGCCCCCTTTCGGCGCGATGCTGCCGTTCGGCGAGCACAAGGGCTATGGCATGGCCGTCGCCTGCGAGCTGCTCGGCGGCGCGCTGACTGGCGGCGGCACCTGGCACTTCGGCGAAAGCAGCCAGCAGCGCGTGCTGAACGGCATGCTCACTGTGGTGCTCGACGCTCGACGCCTGGGAACGGCGGATGCGTTCGAGCGCGAAGCCCGGGCGTTCCTCGCATGGCTGCGCCAGGCTCGGCCGGCGCCTGGCGTCGACCGGGTGCGCATTGCCGGCGAGCCCGAGCGCGAGATGCGCGAGCGCCGCGAGCGGCAGGGCATCCCGGTGGACGAGACGACGTGGAGGGAAATCGAACGCGCTGCGAGCAAGGTGGAGCTTGTGCCTCAGCGCATCAACGCGCTGGCGCGCGGCTAGCGGCTCTTACTTCTTGGTCCGCTCGTAACCGCGCTCGCGCATGCACCGCTCCACGCGCTGCGCGACGACGAGCTGGCGGTCTGCGTCGAGGTCGGTTCCGGTCGAGTAGTTCGCGGCACCGGACGGGGCGATGGTCTGCTGGCGCGGTACCACTGGCACATTCTGGGCCGCAGTGCCGCAAGCCCTCACGTCGGCATCGATTTGCGCATCCGTCGCCCCCGGCTTGCTCCAGTCCGTTGCGGAGGCGCAACCCGCCACGAGGAGCAGCGAAA
>DASQYN010000199.1:0-5965 GCA_035639215.1 Burkholderiales bacterium | reverse complement strand
CTCGAGCGCGCTCTTCGCATGCCACCACGTGTCCGCGACCACCGCGACGGTCGAGTCGTTGACCTTCAGCACCCGCTTCACGCCGGGCATGCCGCGCACCTTCGAGTCGTCGTAGCTCGCGAGCGTGCCGGTGAACACCGGGCATTGCTTCACCGCGGCGAGCAGCATGCCGGGCAGCTTGAAGTCGATCGAGTAGATCTTGGAGCCGTTCAGCTTCGGCGCGGTGTCGAGCCGCTTGAGCGGCTGGCCGGCGACGCGCCACTGCCGCGGATCCTTGAGGCGGATGGATTTCGAGTCCGGCGGAGCGAGCTTCGCTGCCTGCGCCGCCATCTTTCCGTAGGTCGTGATCCGCTTCGACGGCCCGTGCATGATGACGCCGTTGGCGGTGGTGAGCTGCGAAGCCGGGACGCGCCACGCTTCGGCGGCCGCCTGCACGAGCATCAGCCTTGCGGCAGCGCCGCCACGGCGCACATAGTCGTGCGAGGTTCGGATGCCGCGGCTGCCGCCGGTCGACATCTCTCCCCAGACACGTTTGCGCGCCAGGTTCTGTCCGGCAGTGACCTGCTCGACGCTCACCTTGCTCCAGTCGCATTCGAGCTCCTCGGCGACGAGCTGCGCGAGGCCGGTGATCGTGCCCTGGCCCATCTCCGAGCGAGCGACACGGATCACGGTGCTGTTGTCGGGCTTGATGACGACCCAGGCGTTGACCTCCGTTCCTGCCGCTTTCTCCGCGGCAAAGGCGGAAGGGAGATGCCAGCCGATGGCAAGTCCCCCGCTCGCCACAGCGGAGTCGACGATGAACTTGCGCCGCGCGGGATTCTTCATGCGCTCCTCCCGGCCTTGGCGGTTCTCAGGATGCCGGCCGCCTTGTGCACCGCGGCGCGGATGCGCTGGTAGGTGCCGCAGCGGCAGATGTTGGTCATCGCCGCGTCGATGTCCTGGTCGGTGGGATTGGCGTTAGCGGCGAGGAGCGCCGCAGCGGCCATGATCTGTCCCGACTGGCAGTAGCCGCACTGCGGCACGTCGAGCTCGGCCCAGGCTTTTTGCACGGGATGATCGCTGTTACGCGACAGGCCCTCGATGGTGACGATGCGATCGCCGGGCTTCAGCGCGCCGACCGGAATCGAGCAGGAGCGCACCACTTTTCCGTTGAGATGCACCGAGCAGGCGCCGCATTGCGCCACGCCGCAGCCGTACTTGGTGCCGGTGAGCCCGGCCTGCTCGCGGATCGTCCAGAGCAGCGGGTTCTGCGGCTCGACCGCGAGCTCGCGCGTCTCCCCGTTGATGGTGAGCTTTGCCACGGGACCTCCTCCCAGGAGTGACTAGCGGGAGGATTGTCCCACCGGCCGGATGAGCAGGCCAGTGGTGGAGACGCGCAGCTCGAGCTCGCTCGGCTGGGTGACCGGGACGAAGCTCGCCGAGCCGTATTCCGCGTCGACGAGCGGCGCGAGGAAAGGATGGCGCAGCCGCAGATCGAAGAGATCGACCTCGCGGTCGCGGCCCAGGGAATAGATGGTGCGCGGCGCGCTGCGCTCCTGCGCGATGTCGCGATAGCGGCCGGCGACCCGGCCGAGCTCGTAGGCAGTGTGCACGCCGAGCAGGTTGGCGAGCGGCTTCCACTTGAGGATGTGCGCGTCGACGTAGATCTCGTCGCCGGCAAGGTCGAAAGCGGCCTCGCGACCGTCCGGGAAGACCACCTTCGCCGCGAAGCGCTGCGCGCCCCGCGGCTCGACGACCAGTCGCGCCGCCACCTGCTCGCGCGTCAGCGCGCGGTAGCCCTGCATGCCGAGCGACAGGGCGCCGAGCGTCGCGCCGAGGAAGACCAGCACGAGCCCGAGAAGCAGGCGCAGCGCGAAGGCGAGGAACCGCGCGCGGACCAGGGCGACGACGCCGGCGACGAGGAGCAGCGCGCCAAGCGCGGCGAGGATGCCCGCGACGACGAGAAAGGCCGGCGTCACTCCACGTGGCAGAGGTAGGTGAGCCAGGAGATGCGGCGCCCGTTGCGGTACACGCGTACCACATCCTTGTTTTCGCCGACGAACTCCACGATGCCGCGCCCGCGCAGCTGGCGCGTGTCGACGTCGCCGACCTTCGCCGGCAGCAGCGTGCCGACGCGAAAGGGCCCGCCGATCTTCCACGAGCCGCGGGTCAGCTCGGCGGAGAGCACTTGGTAGTTCGCAGGGTCGAGCTTCTTGCGCAGTATGGTGAGGCGCAGGCCGGCGAACGTCAGCTCGCGCTGCTCCGCCCCGGGATTGCCCGAGATTTGCCCGGGCAGCACGCGGTCGTCGCGCAGCTCGCCGATCTTGCGCAGCGTTTCGTACGAGTCGGGCAGGCGCAGGCCGTAGGGACCGTCGGTGCAGCTCAGCGGCTGCGCATAGTAGGAGGCATCGGCCCCCTGCGCCAGGCCGAAAACGCACACCAGGGCGCCGATGGCGAGAGCCCGCTTCATCGACGCCTGCACTCGGCTTCCACCTGCGCGCGGCTCTTCTCGTAGACGATCTCGCGGCCGCGCGCGCTGCCGGCGTAGGCGAGGCCGTTGCGCGTCGGCGCGAGCGCGCAGCGAACGCTGTGCACGCCCTCGCCGATCACCACCTCGATCGCTTCCGGACGCTTGCTGAACACGCTGACTTCGATTTCCTGCCCGGTGCTTGTCAGGCGCACCCTGATCTTTTCGGTCTGCATCCTGCCCCTTTCCAGGGAGGATACTACGCGGCGCGCCTCATGCGGCGAGTCGGGTGCGCAGCATCGGCGCGACGATGTCGGCCGGGTTGGGCGCGGCGAAGAGGTCGCCCTGGCAGACCCGGCAGCCGGCCTCGGCGAGGAACTCGCGCTGCGCGTGCGTCTCGACGCCTTTCGCGACCACCTCGAAGCTCATGCCGCGCGCGAGGGCGATCAGCGCCTTGGCGAGGCCGGCGCGCTCGGCGTTGTGCGGCAGGCCGCCGACCAGCTTGCGATCGATGCACACCGCGCTGGCGCGCAGGCGCTGCAGCGCCGGCAGCGCCGCGTAGCCGGTGCCGAAGTCGTCCACGCCGAGCCGCGCACCGAGCGCGGTGACTGCGCCGAGCGCCGCCTCCACCGGATCGGTGAGCTGCCGCACCACGGTTTCCGGCACCTCGATGACGAGCGACTGCGCCGGCAGCCCGCTCTGCGTCAGCGCCTCGCGTACCTGCTCGGCGAGGACGCCTCCTCGCAGCTGCCGCGAGCTGACGTTGACCACCACGGCGAGCGGCGAGATGCCCTCGTCGAGCCAGCGCCGTCCCTGCGCGCAGGCCTGCGCGAGGACCCAGCCGCCAATCGGCACGAGCAGGCCGCTGTCGTCGGCGAGCGGCAGGAACGCCTCGGGCGAGAGCACGCCGTAGCGCGGGTGGCGCCAGCGCAGCAGCGCCTCGGCGCCCACCACCTGGCGCGTCGCGATGTCGATGCGCGGCTGGTAGACGAGGAACAATTCGTTCCTCTCCATGCCGCGGCGCAGCTCTTCGACCATCTCGGCGGCGGCGGCCGCGTCCTCGTTGAGCATCGCCGAGAAGAACTGGTAGCCGTTGCGGCCGAGCTCCTTGGCGCGGTACATCGCCAGGTCGGCGAGGCGAAGCAGCGTTGCCACGTCCTCGCCGTCCTGAGGCACGCAGGCGATGCCGATGCTCGCGCCGGAGCTGACCTGGTGCTCGCCGATGCGGTAGGACTTGCCGAGCTCGTGGATCAGCTTCTGCGCCACCGCGGCGGCCTCGCGCGGATCGGCGATCTCCTGCAGCAGCACGCAGAACTCGTCGCCGCCGATGCGGGCGACGAAATCGTCGCCGCGCACCGCAGCGCGCAGGCGCGAGGAGATGATCTTGAGCAGGGCGTCGCCCACGTCGTGGCCGAGCGTGTCGTTCACCTGCTTGAAGTTGTCGAGGTCGAGGAACAGGAAGGCCGCCGTCCTCTCGTGGCGCCGCGCATGCGCCACCGCCTCGCGCGCGCGCTCGGAGAACATCGCGCGGTTGGGCAGCCCGGTGAGGGTGTCATGGTGCGCGAGGAACTCGAGGCGCCGCGCGTCGTGCTGGAGCTGCACCGCGGCGAAGCGCAGGTCCTCCTGCGCGCGCTTCAGCTCGGTGACGTCGTTCGCCAGCATGTAGAACCCGAGCACCTCGTCGCTCGCCCGGTGCGGCACGCAGGCGACCTGCAGCGTGCGCCGGCGGCCGTTCTGCTCGATGGCGAGCTCGAACTGGACGTTGTCGCCGGCCAGCACGCGCTCGATGTCGCGGCGCATGCGCTCGTAGGCCGCCTCGCCGAATACCTCGGCGACGCTGCGCCCGCGCATGCTTTCCTGGGTGATGCCGAACCAGTCGTCGTAGGTGTGGTTCGAGAAGGCGTAGCGCTGCTCGCGGTCGACGTACGAAATGAGCGCCGGCACGTTGTCGGCGATAAGGCGCAGCCGCTCCTCGCTCTCGCGCCGGGCGAGCTCGGCCTCGTGCGTGCGCTGCGCCGAGCGGCGGGTCATGATCACGGCGGCGGCGAGCAGCAGCGCCGCGCCGACGACCAGGATGTTCAGCAGCAGGTCGCGCGGCCACGGCTCGCCGGCGAGCAAGCCGTGGATCTCCTGCACGATCTGCACGCCGGCGGTGAAGATCAGGAGGAGAGCGCCCGCGGTAACGAGAAGCGGCGCCAGCGGCGTGAGAAAGCGCTTCATGGGAATCAGAAATGATCGCGCTGCGCTCATGCCTGAGCAACGGGTTTATTCCGTATCGGCCTCAGGTAATTCCCTGTCGGCAGGAAGACGAGGGGGCGTCGAGCAAGCGCTACGTGCCATAATTGCGTATTCCCGAAACGCCCCTGCAGACAAAAAGATAGCGCGATGACCTACGTTGTCACCGAAGATTGCATCAAGTGCAAGTACATGGACTGCGTCGAAGTCTGCCCCGTGGACTGCTTCTACGAGGGCGACAACATGCTCGTGATCCATCCGGACGAGTGCATCGATTGCGGCGTCTGCGAGCCCGAGTGCCCGCCGGCCGCGATCATCCCGGACTCGGACGGCAAGGCGGAGAAGTGGCTGAAGCTCAACGCCGACTTCGCCGGCAAGTGGCCCAATATCACCCGCAAGGGCACCCCGCCGCCCGACGCCGACGAGCACAAGGGCGAGCAGGACAAGTACGAGAAGTACTTCACTCCCGAGCCCGGCAAGGGCGAATAGCTCTTGACCCCCTGTTAAGGGGGTCGTGAGCCGAAGGCGAACGAGGGGTTCTACGGCGCCAGCAGCTTCCGCAGTTCGGTCTTGAGCACCTTGCCGTAATTATTCTTCGGCAGCGCGTCGACGAAGCGGTATTCGCGCGGCCGCTTGAAACGGGCGATGTTGTCGAGGCAGAGCCGATCGAGCTCCTCGCGCGAGATCTCTCCCCGGGAAACCACGAACGCGACCACCTCTTCGCCCCACTCGCTATGCGGCCGGCCGACCACCGAGCACTCGGCCACGGCCGGGTGGCGCAGCAGCAGCTCCTCGATCTCCCGCGGATAGATGTTCGAGCCGCCGGAGATGATCATGTCCTTCGAGCGGTCGCGCAGTGTGAGGAAGCCCGCCGCATCCACGCTGCCGACGTCGCCGGTATGCAGCCAGCCGCCGCGCAGCGCCTGGGCGCTCGCCTCGGGGTTGCGCCAATAGCCCTGCATGACGCACGACGAGCGCGTCACGATTTCTCCGATTTCGCCGTAGGGAAGCTCGCGATCGTCGGCGTCGAAGACCTTCACCTCGACGCCGGTGCGAGCCACGCCGGCTGATTCAAGGTGGGCTCTCTGGCGGTGCAGGCCCTGGGAAAGCCCGGTGATCGTCATCGGCGCCTCCCCCTGGCCGTAGAGCTGGTAGAGGCGCGCGCCGAAGAGCTCGATGGTGCGCAGGCTGTCGGCGACGTACATCGGCGCACCGCCATAGATGAGCGTCTTCAGCCCGCCTGGCGTGCGTGCGGCCCGGCTCGCAAGCAGCCGCACGACCATC
>DASQYN010000198.1:0-4428 GCA_035639215.1 Burkholderiales bacterium | reverse complement strand
GCGACAAAAACGTCCGCGTGTGGGGCAACTACCTGGATCAGACCGCCACGGGCGTCGCCACCACGCCGGTCGCCATCGGGCCGATCTACGTGTTCCGCAACGTGTACAACCGCAGCCGGCAGCTCTACCTCAAGCCAACGGACCAGGACGACCGCAACAACGCGTTCAAGTCCGGCTCGTGGACGGCCTGCTGCGGCTACGGCGACGGCCGCCGCTACATCTTCCACAACACCGCGCTGCAGGCGGTACCGAGCGACGGCTCGCAGTACACGCTGGGCGCCGGCGGCGGAATCTCCGCCTCGGGCTCGACGGAGCCGCTCACCAACACGGTCAGCCGGAACAACATCCTGCAGATCTGGAAGACGTGGTGGAACTCGTTCGGCTCGCCGGGAAGCAACGTCGACCTGAACTACGACCTGTATAACGGCGCCAACACGTTCTCCGGCACTGAAGCGAACGGCATCGCCGCCACCAATCCGGTGTACGCGTCGGGCAATGGCTGGCAGTCGGGCTCGGGCGGCATGTACCAGCTCGACCCGTCGAGCTCGGGCTACGGCACCGGCGTGCGCATCCCGAACTTCAACGATGCGTACGCGAAGCCGGACTACGGCGCCCAGCAGTCGGGTACCGCGGCCATGAAGTTCGGCGTCAACCAGTAACTCGCCACCAGGGAAAGCCGCCCGGCCCGCCAGAAAGGGCCGGCGGCGACCCGATCCAAACGAAGGGAGAACTCATGGCGAAGCTCAAAGGATTCACGCTGCTCGAGCTGCTCGTGGTGATCGTCATCATCGGCCTGCTCGCCGGCTATGTCGCGCCGCGCTACTTCTCGCAGGTCGGCAAGTCGGAGGTGCAGGTGGCGCGCGCGCAGATCGACTCGCTCGAGAAGGCGCTCGACCAGTACCGCCTCGACGTGCGCCACTATCCGAGCGCCGAGCAGGGGCTCGACGCGCTGGTCGCCGCGCCGCAGGGCGAGGCGGGCTGGAGCGGGCCGTACCTCAAGAAGGCGGTGCCCGCCGACCCGTGGGGCCGCGCCTACGTCTACCGCGTTCCCGGCAGCAAGGGCGACTTCGACCTCTTCTCGCTCGGCCGCGACGGCAAGCCCGGCGGCACCGGCGAGGATGCCGACATCGGCATCGGCGCGGCGGCCGAGCAGAAGGTGACGCTCCGCTGATGCAGTTCACCGTCCACGCCCTCGACGCGCGGCAGCAGGTCGTCGCGCTCAGCCTCGAGGCGCCCAGCGAAGCCGCGGCGCGCGAGCTCGCGCGCCGGCAGGGCCTCCAGGTCTTCTCCCTCGCGGGAAAGAGGACCTGGGGAACCCTTCGCCTGCGCCGCAGCGCGGCGTTCAAGACCGATCTCTTCTCGGTCGAGCTGCTGTCGCTGCTCGAGGCGGGCCTGAACCTGGTCGAGGCGCTGCAGACGCTGGCGGAGAAGGAAACACCCGGGGAGCGGCGCGAGGTGCTCGCCTCGCTCTCCGCGGCGATCCATCGCGGCGAGCCCTTCTCGCAGGCGGTGGCGGCGGCGCCACGGCACTTCCCGCCGCTCTACGTGGCGACGGTGAAGGCCGCCGAGCGCACCGGCAGCCTCAAGGAGGCGCTCGGCCGCTATATCGCCTACCAGGAGGAGCTCGAGCGGGTGCGCAAGAAGGTCGTCTCGGCGGCGATCTACCCGGCGATCCTGATGGCGGTGGGCGCGCTGGTGCTCTCGTTCCTGATGTTCTACGTCGTGCCGCGCTTCGCCCGGGTGTACGAGGACATGTCGAGCACGCTGCCGTTCTTCTCGCGGCTGCTGCTCACCTTCGGCAACTTCGTGGGGCAGTACGCCTGGCCGCTCGCCTTGATTCTGATTCTCACCATTTCACTCACCGTCTGGGGATTCACGAGAGCCGCGTTCCGCGCCTGGCTGAACCGCAAGATCTGGGAGATCCCCGCGGTCGGCAGCCGCCTGAAGGTCTACCAGCTGGCGCGGCTCTACCGCACGACCGGCATGCTGCTGCGCGCCGGCATGCCGGCGGTGCGCGCGCTCGAGATGACCGAAGAGCTGCTCTCCCTGCACCTCAGAGCGCCGTTGAGAAGCGCGCGCAAGCGCATCAGCGAGGGCCGGCCGATGTCCGAGGCATTCGGCGAGGCCGCTCTCGCGACGCCGGTCGCGACGCGCATGATGCTGGTCGGCGAGCGCAGCGGCGACATGGGCCGCATGCTCGGCGAGATCGCGCGCTTCCACGACGAGGAGATCGCCCGCGCGGTCGACTGGTTCACCAAGGCCTTCGAGCCGGTGCTGATGGCGGTGCTCGGCGGCGCGATCGGCCTGGTGGTGGTGCTGATGTACATGCCGATCTTCGAGCTCGCAGGGAACATCCAATGAATTCCGTTGACATCGCCGAGCTCTCGGCGCAGCTGCACATGCCGGCGCTCTCCCTCGAGGAGATGTGCGCCGAGGCCCCGGCGTTCGACCTGCTGCCCTATCCCGAGGCGGCGCGGCGCGGCTGCGTCGCGCTGCGCAACGGCCACGGCGTGGTGTCGGTGGTGCTCGGCGACCCGTTCGACCTCGACACGCAGGACTGGCTGGAAGAGCGCCTGCAGTCGCCCTTCCGCTACCGGGTGGCCCGGCCCGACGACGTCGCCGACTACCTCGCGCGCGAGGAGGCGAAGATGCGCGCGATGGACGGCGTCGCGGCGAGCCTGCATGCCGCGGCGAACGCCGAGGAGGCGGGCGAGGACCTCTCGTTCGAGGCGATCAGCGAGACCGACAGCCCGGTGGTGCGCCTGGTCGCCTCGACGCTCTACGACGCAATCAAGGCCGGCGCGAGCGACGTGCACCTCGAGTCGACCGCCAACGGCCTGACCATCAAGTACCGCATCGACGGCGTGCTGACCGCCGCCGAGTCGGTGCCGGGCACCGAGATCGCCGAGCAGGTGATCTCGCGCATCAAGGTGATGAGCGAGCTCGACATCGCCGAGCGCCGCGTGCCGCAGGACGGGCGCTTCAAGGCGCGCCACAAGTTCGGCGCGAGCGAGGCGGGCCGCGACATCGACTTCCGCGTCTCGGTGATGCCGAGCGTGTTCGGCGAGGACGCGGTGCTGCGCATTCTCGACCGGCGCGCGCTCTCCGACCAGCTGAAGGGGCTGACCCTCGACTCGCTCGGCTTCGACGAGGAGACGATCGAGCGCATGCGCCGGCTGTCGGTCGAGCCCTACGGCATGCTGCTCGTCACCGGGCCGACCGGCTCGGGCAAGACCACCTCGCTCTACGCGGTGATCAGCGAGGTGAACAAGGGCCTCGACAAGATCATCACCATCGAGGACCCGGTCGAGTACCAGCTGCCTGGTGTTCTGCAGATTCCCGTCAACGAGCAGAAGGGCTTGAGCTTCGCGCGCGGCCTGCGCTCGATCCTGCGCCACGACCCGGACCGCATCATGGTCGGCGAGATCCGCGACCCGGAGACCGCCGAGATCGCGATCCAGTCGGCGCTCACCGGCCACCTCGTCTACACGACGGTGCACGCGAACAACGCCTTCGACGTGCTCGGCCGCTTCATGCACATGGGCATCGACCCGTACAACCTGGTCTCGGCGCTGAACGCGGTGCTGGCGCAGCGCCTGGTCCGGGTCTATTGCAGCCAATGCCGGGGCGCCGGCTGCGCCCAGTGCCGAGGCACCGGTTTCAAGGGCCGCAAGGCGATCGGCGAGCTGCTGGTGCTGAACGACGACCTGCGCGAGCTGATCATCGCCCGCGCGCCGGCGAAGAAGCTGAAGGAGGCCGCGCGCGCCGCCGGCACCGCGTCGCTCCGCGAAGCCGCGCAGCGCCTCGTCGACCACGGAGAAACCAGTTTAGAGGAGATCAATCGTGTCACTTTTGTGGCGTAACCGCGAGCTGCGCATCGGCCTTTCGCCCGAGCGCATTTACGTGAGCGGCGCAAGCTCGCTCGAGCTGCCCGGCAACGACGGCGGCTGGGAGATGGCCGTGCAGGCCTTGCCCGACATCCTCAAGGGAAAATCCGGGCTCGCGTCGGTGGTGCTCGCCGACCAGTTCGTGCGCTATGCGCTGCTGCCGCACAACGAGACCCTGAAAGGCGAGGCGCAGTGGACGGCGCTCGCGCGGCACCGCTTCTCGGTGCTGCACGGCCCGCGCGCCGACGAGTGGGAGGTTAAGGTGGCCGCCACCGCGCCGCACGGCGCGCGCCTCGCCTGCGCGGTGGACCGGGCGCTGGTCCAGCGCATGGCGGAGGTGTTCGTCCGCTCGCAGGTCAGGCTTGCCGTGGTGCAGCCCTTCCTCATCGCCGCGTTCAACCGCATCCGCCGGCAGGTCGGCAACGGCTCGTGCTGGATCGTGGTCGAGGAGACCGGCCGCCTGACGCTGGCGCTCATTCAGCGCGGCACCTGGGTGGCGATCCGGGCGCGCCGCTCCGACGCGCAGTGGCGCAAGGTGCTC
>DASQYN010000197.1:0-2504 GCA_035639215.1 Burkholderiales bacterium | reverse complement strand
ATCATGCTGATCATGGGGGCGGTGGGCTACGGCCTGAAGAAGTTTTCCTTCGACCCGGCGCCGCTCGTGCTCGGCCTGGTGATCGCGCCGATCTTCGAGATGTCGCTGCGCCAGGCGCTCATCATGTCCGACGGCCACTGGGCGATCTTCGTGCAGCGGCCGGTCGCGCTCACGCTGCTCGTGCTGAGCGTCGGATTGCTCGCGCTGTCGGCGATCGGTTACCTTTCGCGGCGCAAGGACTGGCGCGCTAAGCTGGCCGGCGAGGCCGTCGAAGAAGCGTAAATTCGGGGACGGAGCCCGAATTCCCTCGCTTCGGGGACGGAGCCGGAACTTCCTTGAGGCCGATCATGCAAACTCGTCGATGCTTCCTCATTGCCGGAATGGCGCTGCCGTTGCGGGCCTTGGCCCAATCATGCCGTGTTACGCCGCGCCAGACCGAAGGGCCCTTCTTCAAGCCGAGCTCGCCTGAAAGGATCTCCTTGCTGGAAGGCAGCATGGCGCCGGGGTTGCTCGTTACCGGACGGGTGCTGGGGAAAGACTGCAAGCCGGTCGCGGGGGCGCTCCTCGACTTCTGGCACGCCGATGAGCGCGGCGAATACGACAACTCCGGCTTCCGCTTTCGCGGCCACCAGTTCAGCGACGCGGAGGGCCGCTATCGGCTCGAGACGATCGTGCCGGCCGAATATCCGGGCCGCACGCGGCACATCCACGTGAAGGTGCAGGCGCGCGGCGGGCCGGTGCTGACGACGCAGCTCTACTTTCCAAACGAACCGGGCAATGCGCACGACGCTCTTTTTCGCCAGGAGCTGGTCGTGCGCCGGACAGAGAAGCTTGGATTGGTCGGTTTCGACTTTGTGACCGCTTAGTTCGGGCTGCGTCCCCGAATTCGAAAAGGCAGGCTGGCGAGCCAGGCGACGACGAGCGCCGCCGGAATCTGCAAGGCGGCGGTGATGAGGAAGCGCAGCCGCGCATTGCGCGGGTCGGGCGGCGGCGTGCCCGCGATGTCGAGCGGCACGAAGTAGCTGCAGGCGAGACCCACGGCGAGCACCGCGATCACGCACGCGGTCCAGGCGGCGACGGCGAAAAGCAGCTTCGCGTCCAGGCGGCGGCGCAGCGCGATCGTCCAGAGGACGACCGCGGCCGCCGACACGAGGTACGGCCAGAGAAGAAGCAGCAGCGAGCTAAGCGAGCCCGGCCTTCCTGAGCGGCAGCGTGCGCACCGGCTTGCCGGTCGCGGCGAAGAGGGCGTTCATCACCGAGGGCGCGACGACGCAGATGGTCGGCTCGCCGACACCGCCCCAGAAGTCGTAGGTGGGCACGATGACGGTCTCGACTTTCGGCATGGCGGCGAGGCGCAGGATCCGGTAGCGGTCGAAATTCAGCTCCGCGACTCGGCCGCGCTCGATCGAGATCTCGCCGAAGAACGTCGCCGAGAGGCCGTAGGCGACCGAGCCCTCGACCTGCGCGGCGATCTGGCCCGGGTTCACCGCATGGCCGCAATTCAGCGCCACGACGATGCGATGAACCTGCACGGTCCCGCCGTCCACCGAAACCTCGGCGACCGCGGCGGAGTAGCTGCCATAGCCCATGAACTGCGCGATGCCGCGATGCACGCCCGCCGGCAGCGGCTTGCCGTAATCCGCCGCCTTCGCCGCGGCCTCGAGCACGGCGAGGTGCTTCGGGTGCTCGCGCATCAGCTCGCGCCGGAACTCGAGCGAATCCCGGCCGGCGGCGCGCGCCGCTTCCTCGATGAAGCATTCCATGTAGACGGCGTTCTGGTTGGTATTGACGCCGCGCCACGGGCCGACCGGCACGTGCGTGTTGCGCATCGCGTATTCGACGAGCAGGTTCGGCACGCTGTAGCCGAGCTGCGCATCGCCCGGCTGCTGGTAGAGCCCCTGCAGCTGGCGCATGTCCTTGCCGTCCTTGATGCCGCCGGGGTTGAGGTAGGCGTTGATCGACTGCCCCGAGACGCGCACGTGCAGCCCGACGAGCTTGCCGCCTTCGTCTAGCCCGGCGGAGAGCTTGCACATGGACACCGGCCGGTAGAAGTCGTGCGCCTGGTCTTCCTCGCGGCTCCACAGGGTCTTCACCGGCACGCCGGGGAAATGCTTTGCGATGGCGACGGCGAGGCGCGTGTAGTCCTGCGTGCCGCCGCGCCGGCCGAAGCCGCCGCCCAGATCCAGCTTGTAGACCTCCGCCTTCTCGAGCGGCAGCTCCGCTTCCTCGGCGGCCGCGGCGAGGGAAGCCTCGGCGTTTTGCGTCGGCAGCCACACCTCAACCCGCTCGGGCGTCCAGCGCGCGATCGCGTTCATCGGCTCCATCGTCGCGTGCGATAGGAAAGGCGTGCGGTAGACCGCCTCTAGCTTCTTCGCCGCGTTCGCGATCGTCTTCGGCGCATCGCCGACGCCCCAGCTCGCGAACGGCCCTTCGGCCGCTTCCAGCCCTTCCTCGAGCCGGGCAGCGATGGTCTCGCTCGACTGCTGCGCCGCCGGGCCTTCGTT
>DASQYN010000196.1:0-3305 GCA_035639215.1 Burkholderiales bacterium | reverse complement strand
ATGAGCCGCGGCCGCATCATCCACCGCGGCCCGAGCGAGGCCCTGCTCGCCGACCCGGAGCGGCTGGCAAGCCTGGTCGTCGCTCAGTAGGTCGGCAGCTCAGCGCCCGTCGAGAACGCGGCGGAATTCCGCCTCGTACTCGCTGCGCTTCTCGGCAAGGCGAGGGTCGATGCGGACCGTGTGGATCGGCCGGCTGCTGCCCGCCGGCGCGAGGTCGGTGCGCACCGGGACCCGGCTGCGGCTGCGGATGGCGAGCTGCCCTTCCTTCGACAGCAGGAAGTCGACGAAAAGCCGCGCGCCGGCCGGATGCGGCGCCTTCGCGGAGATCGCTACCTGCGTCGGCGAGACGATCGTCGGGTCCAGCGTCCTCACGAACTGCAGCGGCGCCGCGCCCTGGCGCGGCCGCTCGATGTCGCTCGCATAGACGAGGGCGAGGGCGAACTCGCCGGAGGCCAGCTGCTGCGCGAGCAGCTGGTGGCCGCGGCGCCGCTGCGGCTTCTGGCGCGCGAGCTGGCGCATGTAGGCGAGGCCTTTTTTCCGCCCCCAGTACTCGAGCATGGCCGCGTACCATTCGACGTCGCCGTCGTCGATGCCGATGCGCCCGCTCCAGCGCGGCGCAAGCAGGTCCTCCCAGGACTTCGGCGCCTCGGCGGGCTTGACCAGCCGGGTGTTGTAGCCCACCACGTACTCGCGCAGGAAGATCGACGACCAGCGTCCCTCGGGGTCGAACGAGCCCGGCGGAAAGCCCGTCGCGGTCTCCGGCGAGCGATACGCGGCGAGCAGGCCGCGGCGGCTCAACATCTCCACGTCGAACAGCCGGAACGAGACCAGGTCCCAGAGCGAGCGTCCGTCGGCCGCCTCCGCGAGGATGCTGCTGCGTATCCGGTCGCTCGTCGCGCGCAGGATGCTGATCTCGACGAACGGATAGCGGTCGCGGAAGGGCTTGAGCACCGCCTCGGCGTCGACCGCGTTCATCGAGGTGTACCAGACGATCTCGCCCTCGCGCTTCGCCTGCTCCACCACGGGCGAGGTCTGGGCGGCCGCCGCCGCAGCCAGCGCCAGGCCAAGCAACGCAAACACGCTCCTCGTGCAGGAGGCGCGCATTGCTCTAGCGTGACGCGCTAAGGACGCGACGAAACTCCGCCTGGTACTGCGCAAAGTCCTCGGCAAGGCGCGGATTCACGCCGTGGATGTGCGGCGAAGTGCGAGCACTTCTCGCCTCGACGTCCCGCCGGACCGGCGTACGGTTGCGAGCGCGAATGGCCTGCTGGCCTTCTTTCGACAGGAGGTAGTCCACCAGCAGCCGGGCGGCGGCGGGATGCGGCGCTTTAGCGCAGACAGCGGCGGCGGTGGGCGCCACGATGACAGGGTCCAGGTTCTTCACCGGCTGTACCGTCGCGTCGACGACGAGCCTCGGCGCCTCGATGTCGCTCGAGTAAACGAGCGCGAGCGGAAACTCTCCTGCGGCGAGCTGCCGAGCGAGAAGCTGGTGGCCGCGAACGCGCTGCGGCTTCTGGCGCGCGAATGCGCGCATGAAGGAGAGCCCCTTTTCCCTGCCCCAGTAGTCCAGCATCGCCGCATACCACTCGACGTCGCCCTCGTCGAGGGCGAGGCCGCCGACCCATCGCGGCCCGAGCAGGTCCTCCCAGGACTTTGGCGCCTCCGCCGGCTTGACGAGGCGGGCGTTGTAGGCGATGACGTATTCGTGCAGGAAGATGGCGGCCCAGCGGCCGCCCGGATCGGTGGTGCCCGGCGGAAAGGCGCTTTGCGCTTCCGGCGAGCGGTACTCGGCGAGCAGCCCTTCGTGAGCGAGCGCCGCCACGTCGAACAAACGGAACGACACCACGTCCCATGTGAAACGGCCTTCCGCCGCGTCGGCAAGGATGTTGGCGCGGATCCGGTCGCTGGTGGCCCGCAGGATGCTGATCTCGAGGAAGGGATAACGGTCGCGGAAGGGTCTGAGGACCGCCTCGGCGTCGGCGGCGTTCATGGAGGTGTACCAAACCACTTCGCCTTCGCGCTTGGCCTCGTCCACGCGCGGCTGTGCGGCGGCGCTCGCCGCCAGCACGATGGATAGAAAGGCGATCAGCAGCCGCATAAGGCAGGCAGCATTGTGCTACATATCTCGCTGCAGCCCTGCGCACTATGCAAACAAAGGCCCTCGCCTTCGACGTCTTCGGTACCGTGGTCGACTGGCGGAGCTCGATCACCCGCGAGGGCGAGCTCCTCGGCGCCGCGAGGGGCCTGAAGGTCGATTGGGCAGCGTTCGCCGACGCCTGGCGCGCCGGCTACCGTCCGGCGATGGACCGGGTGATGCGGGGCGAGTCCGGCTGGGCGAACATCGACCGCCTGCACCGCGAGATTCTGAACTCGCTGTTGCCGAAATTCGCCATCACCGGCCTGAGCGAGGCCGACATGCAGCACCTGAACCGCGCCTGGCACCGCTTGATGCCCTGGCCGGATTCGGTGCCCGGCCTCAACCGCCTGCGCTCGCGCTATGTGCTCGCCACACTCTCCAACGGGAATATTTCCCTGCTCGTCGACATGGCGAAGCACGCCGGCCTGCCGTGGGACTGCGTGCTCTCGGGCGAGCTGATCGGAAAGTACAAGCCCGATCTCGAGGTCTATCGCATGGCGGCGCGGCTGCTCGGCGTCGAAGCGGGCGAGCTGATGCTGGTCGCCGCACACCCGCCGGACCTGCTCGCGGCGAAGCGCGCAGGGCTGACCGCGGCGTACGTGCCGCGCCCGCTCGAGCACGGCCCCGGACGCCCGCCGCTACCCGCCGATCCATCCTTCGATGTGGTGGCTGCGGACTTTCTGGATCTCGCGCGGAAGCTCGGCGCCTGACGGACAAGGGAGCGGGAAACGAGTTTCGAACTCATCCCTCAGCCCGGGAAGGGCTGCGCTCTGCCACTAAGCTATTCCCGCTCCGATACGGAGCAGTCTAGCGAGACTCCGGCTTGCTGCGAGAGCCCGACCAGATCACCGAGAATAAGCCGGTCGGAGAATCGGGCACCGTGACCTGGTAGGTGACCGCGCCGCCCTGCGGCGACTCGAGGCGCAGCGTTTCCTGCCCGCTTCTCACCGGCGTGAACATCCAGATGTCGCCTTCGCGCGGCGCAGCCGGGATCACCGCCTGGATCTGCGGCTCGACGCGGTGCCAGTCGGCATCGGCCGGAAGCTGCAGGCGCAGCCGCTGGCCATGCTCCACGGTAACATCGCCGCCCTGCGGTCCCGCGCTCACGGTCTTCGGCGCGTGGGGATCCCAGGTGGTCGAGCAGCCGGCAAGAAGGACGAAAAGCAGC
>DASQYN010000195.1:0-2742 GCA_035639215.1 Burkholderiales bacterium | reverse complement strand
CTCGTCGTCATCGCGCCGGTCATCGCGCTGCAGTACGACGTCGCGGCGCCGCTCTACGGCGTGCTTGCCTTATCATTGCTGCTGGGCACGCCGGTCCTGAGCCTCATCGGCGCCATCGGCGCGGCGCTGACGCTGGGCCTGCGCGGCGGTGGAGTGCTCATCTCGCTCCTCGTGCTGCCGCTCTACGTGCCGGTGCTGATCCTCGGCGCGGGCGCAGTGGCGATGGCCGACGCCGGGCTTTCCGCGCAAGGGCAGCTGCTCCTGCTCGGCGCGCTGTTGATTGTCGCCGCGGCCTTCGCCCCCTGGGCGACGGCGGCGGCGCTGCGGATCTCTTCGGAATGACGACGCAAAGCATCAGGTGGTTCTGGTACGCCTCGCCGCAGACGTTCTTCCCGCTCGCCGGGAAGATCGCGCGCCTTTGCGCGGCTCTGGCCGTTATTTTTTCATTGATCGGCTTATACGTCGGGTTCTTCGTCGCGCCCACCGACGCCACCCAGGGCGACGCCTACCGCATCATCTTTATCCATGTGCCGGCCGCCTGGATGTCGATGTTCCTCTATGTCGTCATGGCCTTCTGGGCCGCCGTCGGCCTCGCCATGAACACGCGGCTCTCGGCGATGATGGCGCGCGCGCTCGCGCCGACCGGTGCGCTTTTCACTTTCATCGCTCTCTGGACCGGCTCGTTCTGGGGCAAGCCCACCTGGGGGACGTGGTGGGTGTGGGATGCGCGGCTTACCTCGGAGCTGATCCTGCTCTTCCTCTATTTCGGCTTCATGGCGCTGCAGGCCTCGATCGACGACCGGCGCCGCTCCGACCGGGCGGGCGCCTTGCTCGCCATCGTCGGCGTGGTGAACATCCCGATCATCTATTACTCGGTGCAATGGTGGAACACCCTGCACCAGGGCGCCTCGGTGAGCTTCAGCCGCGCGCCCAGCATGGCGGCTACCATGTTCGCCGGAATGATCCTCATGGCATTCGCGTTCTGGACGTACAGCATCGCGGTGGTGATGACGCGGGTGCGGTGCTTGATTGCGGAGGAGGAGCCATGAGGGCCGGATTGCTCTTCTCGCCCCCCTGTTAAGGGGGTCGAGATGAGAGAGTTTTTTGCGATGGGCGGCTACGCGCTCTACGTCTGGGGCGCCTACGGCGTGACCTTCGCGCTGCTCGCCATCGAGGTGCTGGTGCTGCTGAAGAGGAAACGTGAAACCAAGACATAAGCGCATGGCGTGGATCGCGCTCGGCCTGGTGGCGCTCGGCGTCGCCACGGCGCTCGTGCTGACTGCGTTCAACCGGAACCTGGTGTTCTTCTTTACGCCTTCGCAGGTGGCGGCGAACGAGGCGCCGGTCGGCCACACGTTCCGCATCGGCGGCATGGTGGTGCCCGGCAGCGTGAAGCGCGAAGGCGTGGACGTGAGCTTCGTCGTCACCGACACGGCGAAGAACATGCCGGTCATCTACCGCGGCCAGCTCCCCGACCTCTTCAAGGAGGGCAAGGGGGTCGTGGCGCAGGGCCAGCTGGGCGCCGACGGCGTGTTCCGCGCGCGCGAGGTGCTCGCCAAGCACGACGAGAACTACATGCCGCCCGATGCCGCGCACGCCATCGAGCAGGCGCAGAAGGCCCAGAAAACTCTCAAGGTGCAATGAGGTGGCGATGATTCCCGAGCTCGGCCAGTTCGCTCTTTCCCTAGCGCTCGCGCTCGCGATCGTGCAGGCGGTCTTCCCGATCGCCGGCGCAGCGAAGGGCAACGCGGCATGGATGGCGCTTGCGCGCCCGGCGGCGCAGGGGCAGGCGCTGCTCGTCGCCTTCGCTTTCGGCTGCCTCACCTACGCGTTCGTCAGCAACGATTTTTCCGTCGCCTACGTGGCGCAGCATTCGAACAGCACGCTGCCGCTGCACTACCGGATCGCGGGCGTGTGGGGCGGGCACGAAGGCTCGCTGCTGCTCTGGACGCTGATGCTCGGCGTGTGGATGACCGCGGTCAGCCTGTTCAGCCGTCACCTGCCCGAAGACATGGCGGCGCGCGTGCTCGGCGTGATGGGCCTGGTGAGCGCGGGCTTCCTCGCCTTCATGCTCTTTACCTCCAATCCGTTCGAGCGCCTGTTTCCGCCGGCTGCCGACGGCAACGACCTGAACCCGCTGCTCCAGGACCCGGGCATGGTGGCGCATCCGCCGATGCTCTACATGGGGTACGTCGGCTTCTCGGTCGCTTACGCCTTCTCGGTCGCGGCGCTGCTTTCCGGACGGCTCGACGCCGCCTGGGCGCGCTGGTCGCGGCCGTGGACCACGGTCGCCTGGATGTTCCTCACCATCGGCATCTGCCTCGGCTCGGGCTGGGCGTACTACGAGCTCGGCTGGGGCGGCTGGTGGTTCTGGGACCCGGTGGAGAACGCTTCCTTCATGCCCTGGCTGGCCGGCACCGCGCTCATCCACTCGCTCGCGGTCACCGAGAAGCGCGGCAGCTTCAAGAGCTGGACCGTGCTGCTCGCCATCGTCGCCTTCGGCCTGTCGCTGCTCGGCACCTTCCTGGTGCGCTCCGGCGTGCTCACCTCGGTGCACGCCTTCGCCGTCGATCCGCGGCGCGGCGTCTTCATCCTCGGCCTCTTCACGGTGATGATCGGCGGCGCGTTGCTGCTCTACGCCTGGCGCACCGCGCGCGTCGGCCTGGGCGGCGGCTTCTCCGCGATCTCCAGGGAATCCCTGCTGCTCGCCAATAACGTGCTGCTCACCGCGGCGGCGGCGAC
>DASQYN010000194.1:0-6462 GCA_035639215.1 Burkholderiales bacterium | reverse complement strand
GACGGTGCGCGCCTGCTCGGACCGAAGCTCGCCACCGTCAACCCGCCGCTCTGGGAGATCGGCCACGTCGGTTGGTTCCAGGAGCGCTGGTGCCTGCGCAGCCGCGCGGACGGCTCGCTCGGCCGGTCGATCCTGCAGGGGGCCGACGCGCTCTACGACTCCTCGGCGATTCCCCACGACGTGCGCTGGGACCTGCCGCTGCCCTCCCTCCCGGTGACCCGCGAATACCTGGCGACGGTGCTCGAGAAGGTTCTCGAGAGGATCGAAAGCGAGCCGGAAAACGAGCGCCTCGCCTACTTCGTGCGTCTCGCCACGCTGCACGAGGACATGCACGCCGAGGCGTTCCACTATACGCACCAGACGCTCGGCTATCCCCAACCCGCGGGGACGGAGCCCGAACTGCGGCAAGGCGCGGCCCAAGGAGTTCGGGCTCCGTCCCCGAATTCGGATTTGTTTTTCGAAGCAGCGACGCTGCGCATGGGCGCGGAGCGCGGGACGAAGGACTTCGTCTTCGACAACGAGAAGTGGGCCCACGAAGTCGAAGTGGCGCCGTTCCACATCGCGGCGCGCCCGGTGAGTAACGGCGAGTATCTCGAGTACGTCGAGGCCAGCGGCGAGCCGCCGCGCTATTGGCGTAAGCGCGATGGCGCCTGGCAGGAGCGTCGCTTTGATCGCTGGCACGAGCTCGAGCTGGAAGCGCCGGTGCGCCACGTCGACTGGAACCAGGCGCAGGCGTGGTGCCGCTGGAAGGGCCGGCGGCTGCCGAGCGAGGCGGAATGGCAGCTCGCTGCCGCGCGCATGCACTGGGGCGACGTATGGGAATGGACCGCCAGCACGTTTGCCCCGTTCCCGGGCTTCAGCCCCGACGCGTACACCGATTATTCGCAGCCGTGGTTCCATACCCACAAGGTGCTGCGCGGCGCGAGCTTCGCGACGCCGCGGCGGCTGGTGCGGCCGGCCTTCCGCAATTTCTATATGGCCGAGCGCGGCGACGTGTTCGCCGGATTTCGTACTTGTAGAATCGACTCATGAACGCTCCCGAGAAGATCCGCCTCACCGAGTTCAGCCACGGCGGCGGCTGCGGCTGCAAGATCGCGCCGGCCGTGCTGACCGAGATCCTGAGCCAGAGCGAGATCCGCAACCTGCCGAAGGACCTGCTCGTCGGCACCGAGACCGCGGACGACGCGGCGGTCTACCGGCTGAACGACTCGCAGGCGCTCGTCGCGACGACCGATTTCTTCACGCCGATCGTCGACGACCCGTACGACTTCGGGCGCATCGCCGCCACCAATGCCCTCTCCGACGTCTATGCGATGGGCGGCCGGCCGATCTTCGCGCTCGCGATCGTCGGCATGCCGCTCGAGAAGCTGCCGGTCGCCACGATCCGCGCCGTCCTCAAGGGCGGCGAATCGGTCTGCGCACAGGCCGGCATCCCGGTCGCCGGCGGCCACTCGATCGATACGCTCGAGCCGATCTACGGCCTCGTCGCGCTCGGTCTCGTGCATCCGGACAAGGTGAAGAAGAACAGCTCCGCCAGGCCCGGCGACGCGCTGGTCCTGGGAAAGCCGCTCGGCATCGGCGTGCTCTCGGCGGCGCTCAAGAAAGGCAATCTCTCGGAGGCGGGCTACGCCGAGATGCTGAAGTGGACGACGCGCCTCAACCTGCCCGGGCAGGTCCTCGCCGACATGGCTTCGGTCCACGCCCTCACCGACATCACCGGCTTCGGGCTCGCCGGACACCTGCTCGAGATGCTGCGCGGCTCGCGGCTCGCCGCGCAGGTGCGCTTCGACGACCTGCCGCTCATCGCCGAGGCCGTGCAGTGGGCGAAGCAAGGCGTGGCCACCGGCGCCTCCGAGCGCAACTGGAAAGGCTACGGCCACGAGGTCGAGCTGCCGGCGGGCTTCCCGGAGTGGAAGCGCAAGCTGCTCACGGATCCGCAGACGAGCGGCGGCCTGCTCGTCGCCTGCACGCCCGACGCGGTCGATCAGGTGCTGAAGGCGTTCGGCGGCGACGCGCGGCGCATCGGCAGCGTCGCCGAGGGCCGGCCGCGCCTCGTCGTCACTTGAGAAGCGGCGCGAGCTTCGGCCAGACGTTCGCGAGGATCAGCGGCTGCGCTTCTTCCGTCGGGTGAATGTTGTCGCCCTGGAAGAGCTCGCGCTGCTCGGCGAAGCCTTCGAGCAGGAACGGCAGCCCGGCGGTGCGGTAGCGCTGCTGCAGCTCGGCGAATGCCGATTCGAAGCGCCGGGTGTACTCGGGCCCGTAGTTCGGCGGCAGCTTCATGCCGACGAGCAGCACCCGTGCGCCGGCCTTCTGCGCGGCGGCGATGATCGCCGCGAGGTTCTGCTTCATCTGCGCGGGCGCGAGCCCGCGCAGCCCGTCGTTCGCGCCGAGCTCCACGATCACCACGGCGGGCTGGTGCCGCGAAAGCTCCGCGGCGGCGCGCGCACGGCCGCCGGCGCTGGTCTCGCCGGAGATGCTGGCGTTCACCACCCTATAATCGGGCCGCTCGCGCGCCAGGCGCTCGCCGAGCAGCGCCACCCAGCCGCGGTCCGCGGCGATGCCGTATGCCGCCGAAAGGCTGTCCCCTAGCACCAGGATCGATTTCGCGGCGCCGTGCGCGGCGCCGGCGGCCAGGAGCATGCAGAACAACAAAGTCCTCATCGCCAGCGGCATCGGCAAGAAAGTGAGAAGCGGGACGCAGGAGCTCGTGATTCTGCGCGACATCGACCTCGAGGTCACGCGCGGCGAGGCGCTCTCGGTAGTCGGCGCCTCGGGCTCGGGCAAGTCGACGCTGCTCGCCATCCTCGCCGGCCTCGACACCCCGAGCGAAGGCCGCGTGGTGATCGCCGGACAGGATCTCTTCTCCCTCGACGAGGACGCCCGCGCCGCGCTGCGCGGCCGCACGGTCGGCTTCGTCTTCCAGTCCTTCCAGCTGCTCCCGGCATTGACGGCGCTGGAAAACGTGCTGTTGCCGTTGGAACTGGCCGGCAATCAGGACGCCGAAGCTCTCTCGAAGGAAATGCTCGACCGCGTCGGCCTCGCCGAGCGGTTGCACCACTACCCGCGCCAGCTCTCCGGTGGCGAGCAGCAGCGCGTGGCGCTCGCGCGCGCTTTCGTCGCCCGGCCGCAGCTCCTGCTCGCCGACGAGCCGACCGGCAGCCTCGACCCCGAGTCCGGGGAAGCGGTGATCCGCCTGCTCTTCGACATGAACCGCGAGAGCGGCACCACGCTCGTCCTCGTGACGCACGACGAGTCGCTCGCCGGGCGCTGCGGGCGCAGCATCCGACTCGTCGCGGGACGGCTGGCATGAGCGCCGCGATGACCCTGGCGTGGCGCATGCTCGCGCGCGATTGGCGCGCCGGCGAGCTCGGCGTGCTCGCCGTGGCGCTCGTCATCGCGGTGGCGAGCGTGACGAGCGTCGGCTTCTTCGCCGATCGCGTCGGCCGGGCGCTCGCCCGCGACGCGCACCAGCTGCTGGGCGCCGATCTGGTGCTGGTTTCCGACCATCCCTGGGCCGGCGATATGGCCCGGACGATCGCTTCTTCAGGGGCGCAGCATGCCGAAGCCCTGAGCTTCATCAGCATGGCGCTGAAGGGCGAGGAAAGCCAGCTCGCCGGCGTCAAGGCGGTGAGCGAGCGCTATCCCCTGCGCGGACGGCTGCGCATCGCGCCGGCGCCCGGCGCCGAAGACGCCGAAGCGCAAGGCATCCCCAGGCCGGGCAGCGTCTGGATCGAAGAGCGGCTGGTCAGCACGCTGCACGCCCCGGTCGGCTCGCGAATCCGCCTCGGCCGGAGCGACTTCGAGGTCGCCGCCGTCATCACGCTCGAGCCCGAGCGCAGCGCCGGCTTCTTCAACCTCGCGCCGCGCATCCTGATGAACATCGCCGACGTGCCGGCGACGGCGCTGGTGCAGACCGGGAGCCGCGTCTCGTATTTCCAGTACGCCGCCGGATCGCCGCGCCAGATGTCGGATCTAGAGAACGTCCTGAACCCCCGACTGGGGCGCGGCGAGCGCATCGAAACCCTGGAATCGGGGCGTCCGGAGATCCGCGCCGCGGTCGAGCGCGCGCAGCGCTTCCTCGGCCTGACGGCGCTGCTCGCGGCGGTGCTCGCCGGCGTGGCGATCGCGCTCTCGGCCCGGCGATTCGTCGAGCGGCACCTCGACGGCGTCGCGGTGATGCGTTGCCTGGGCGCCACCCAGCGCCAGCTGCTGCGGCTCTACGCCGCGGAATTCGCGCTCCTCGGGACGATCGCCTGCGCGCTCGGCGCGGCGCTCGGCTATGCCGCGCAAGCGGGCCTCGGCGCCGCGCTCGCCGGCGTCATTCGCGCCGAACTGCCGCTCGCCACCGGCTGGCCGGCGGTGCACGGCGCGCTGGTCGGTCTTGCGCTGCTCCTCGGCTTCGCGCTGCCGCCGCTCGTGCAGCTGAAGAACGTTCCGGCGCTGCGCGTCATGCGCCGGGAGATGAACGTACCCCGGCCGGCTACGCTCGCCTCCTATGGCGCCGGCTTCGCCACCGTCTGCGCGCTGCTCGTCTGGCAGGCCGGCGATCTGCGGCTCGGCGCCTATGTCGTGGGCGGATTCGCGGCGGCGCTCGCCGTGTTCTTCGTTACTGCGCTTGCCGCCTTGACTATCCTTTCCCGGTTGAAGATGGCGAGGCAGCTGCGTCGCCATCTGCGGGCCAATGCGGTTCAGACCGCCGCGCTCGCGCTGGGGCTGGCAGCGCTGCTTCTGCTTACCTTCACGCGCAACGATCTTGTGGATGCGTGGCGCCGCAGCGCGCCGCCCGATGCGCCGAACCGCTTCCTTATCGGGGTCCAGCCGGAGCAGGTTTCCGAGATCCGTCAGTTCCTCGGCGCCAACGGTGTCCAGGTCCCGGAGATCTATCCGATGGTGCGCGGGCGGCTGGTCGCGGTGAACGGCGCGGCGGTGAACGAGGCCGACTACGCCGACGAGCGCTCGCGCCGGCTGGTCGAGCGCGAGTTCAACCTTTCGTACCTGGACGAGCTGCCCTCGCACAACGCGATCGCCGCGGGGCGCTGGCTCGACCCGCAGCGGGCCGAGGTTTCGGCCGAGCAGGGCATCGCCGAGCGGCTGGGCTGGAAGCTCGGCGACGAGCTCACCTTCGCCGTCGGCGGCGAGCGCTTCACCGCGAGGCTCACTTCCCTGCGGCGGCTGCGCTGGGACTCGATGAAGGTCAACTTCTTCGTCATCGCGACGCCGAAGCTGCTCGAGCGCTTTCCCACGAGCTTCATCAGCGCCTTTCGCGTGCCGCCCGGACACGAGGCCCTGGTGAGCGAGCTTGCGGCGCGCTTTCCCAACGTGACTGTGCTCGACGTGGGCGCGATGCTGCGGCAGGCGCAGGCGATGGTCGACCAGCTGGTGCACGCGGTGCAGTTCATCTTCGTCTTCGCCATGGGCGCGGGGCTGCTGGTCCTTTACTGCGCGCTCGCGGCCACGGAGGACGAGCGCCGCCGCGAGGCGGCGGTGATGCGCGTCTTCGGCGCCTCGCGCAGCCAGGTGGCGCGGCGCCAGCGTGCGGAGTTCCTCGCCATGGGGCTGGTCGCCGGGGTGCTTGCTGCGCTCGGCGCCGCGGTGATCGGCGAGCTGCTCGCGCAACGCGTCTTCGACATCGACCTGCCGGCGAACGCCGCGCTGTGGCTTTCGGGCCCGCTCGCCGGCCTAGCGCTGCTTTCGCTCAACGCCTGGCTCTCGGCGCGCAAGGTGCTCGCCGCGCCGCCGGCGTTAACCCTGCGCGATTCGGTGTAACGTAGGGCGATGCTCGACATCTTGCTGGCCGTCACGCTGATCGCCGCCTGCGCCACTGCGGCGATGATGGCGGTAATGCTCGGCCGCGAACGCAGCGCCGCGCGCGAAGCGCGCGACGAGCTGACGCGCGGGCTGGCGAGCTTCAGCCAGACGGTGTCGGCGCAGATGAGCGCCATCGCCAACGTGCAGACGAACCAGGTCGAGCATCTGCGCAGGTCGCTCGAGGACGGCATGGCACAGGTGCGCCAGACGGTGGACGAGAAGCTGCATGCCACGCTCGAGCAGCGCCTCGCGCAGTCGTTCCGGCAGGTCTCGGAGCGGCTCGAGCAGGTGCACAAGGGCCTCGGCGAGATGCAGAGCCTCGCCACGGGCGTGGGCGATCTGAAGCGCGTCCTGACCAACGTGAAGCTGCGCGGCACCTGGGGGGAAGTGCAGCTCGGAGCGCTGATCGAGCAGCTGCTCACCCCCGAGCAATACGCGACGAACGTCGCGACGCGCCCGGGCTCGCGCGAACGCGTGGAGTACGCGATCCGGCTGCCTGGCAAGGACGAGACGGTCTGGCTGCCGATCGACTCCAAATTCCCGGTCGAGGACTACGAGCGGCTCGTCGCCGCGCAGGACGCGGCGGCGGTGGAGGAGGCCGCGAAGGCGCTCGAGAACCGCATCAAGCTCGAGGCGAGAACCATCCGCGACAAG
>DASQYN010000193.1:0-6175 GCA_035639215.1 Burkholderiales bacterium | reverse complement strand
TACGCGATCGTGTTCAGCGGCAACGCCCAGGCGTTCGTCCCCGCGGTGATCCTCGGCATGAGAGCCGAAGAGAACTTGTACCTGGGAGAGCGCGGGGCCTGGCAGGCCAAGTACGTCCCGGCGTTCCTGCGCCGCTATCCCTTCGTGTTCTCCAGCTCCCAGGACGGCAAGACCTTCACGCTGTGCATCGACGAGAGCTACCCGGGCTTCAACCGCGAGGGGCGGGGGCAGCGGCTGTACGCCGAGGATAAGAAGCCCTCGGCGTACGTCTCGAACGTGCTGAAGTTCCTCGAGCAGTACCAGATCGAGTTCCGGCGCACGCAGGCGTTCTGCAACAAGCTGCGGGAGCTCGCGTTGCTCGAGCCGATGCGCGCGCAGGCGAACCTCCCCTCGGGCGAGCGCCTGGCGCTGACGGGGTTCATGGCGGTGAACCGCGACAAGCTCAAGGCGCTCTCCGGCGAGAAGCTCGCCGAGCTCGCGAAGACCGACGAGCTCGAGCTGCTGTACCTGCACCTGCAGTCGATGCGCAACTTCGCCGCTATGCTCGACCGGCTCGGCGGCAAGGCGCCAGCGCAGCCAGAGCCGCCGATTGCGCCCGAGGCGGCCGTGAAGAAGGAAGACAAGCCCTCGGGGCGCGCGAAGAAATAGAGTCCGATCAGAAGCGCGCCCGGCACTTCACTCCGGCGGGAATCACGTTGCCCGGGTTCGGCAGCCTCAGGCGCACGCCGAAGGTGCCGCTAGCTGCGTCGACGACCTGGTCGACGACCTCGACGCGCGCGACGTGGCGGCCGCCGACCGGCTCCTCGGGCAGGACCTCGGCGCGCTGCCCGAGCTTGATGCGGCCGAACAGGCTGACCGGCAGCACCAGCTCGACGTTGAGGGGGTCGACTTCCGCGAGCTTCAGGATCGGGTTCTTCTGGTTCGAGCTCATCAGCTCGCCCGGCCGCAGCAGGATCTCCACCACCAGGCCATTGACCGGGCTGCGGATGTAGCGCTGCGCCAGGACCTCCTCGGCGCGCTTCAGGTCGAGCTCCGCGAGGCGCTGGTTCTCGCGCGCGGCGCGCAGCTGCTCGTCGGCCAGCCGGTACTCCGCGAGCGCCTCGTCGCGCGCGTTTTCCGAGACGAAGTTCTTCTTCTGCAGCTCCTCGGCGCGCTGCCACTTCTTGCGCGCCAGCTCGACGCGCGCCTCCGCCGACTTGAGCTCCCCCTGCATCGAGGCGCGCGAGCGCGCGACGTCGACGGAGGCGCGCTCAGGCCCCGAGGCGAGCGTGGCGAGGAGCTGCCCGCGCTTCACCGCGTCGCCGCGGCGCACCTGGATGGTCTCGATCACGCCATCCACCGGCGAGCGCACCTCGATGCTCTGCCGCGCTTCGATCATGCAGTCGTATTCGTCGGCGCGCGCCCCGGGCAGGGCGGCGACGCCGGCGGCGACAAGGAGCGACGCAAGGACGAGTTTCACGCGCGCTATTAGACCAGATGGAACGCTCGCCCACGCCGCCCCCGATCCAAGGTACCTTAACGCGATGGTCCGGCCCTCGTCCACGGCGCGCCCGACGATCGTCGTCATCGACGACGACCCGATGATCCGCGAGCTGGTGCGGCTGCACCTCAAGAACGCGGATTACGAGGTGCTGCTCGCCGAGGACGCGGTGGCGGCCGGGCGCCTGATCGTCGAGAGCTCGCCCGCGCTCATCCTGATCGACGTCAACATGCCGTACATGAACGGCTACGAGTTCACCTCGGCGCTGAAGAAGGACCCGGCGACGCGCGACATTCCGGTCGTCTTCATCACCGCCGACGAGGACGTGGCGCAGCGCTCGCGCCAGCTCGGCGCGGTCGCCTACCTCGCGAAGCCGGTGCGCGCCGACCGCCTGCTCGAGGTGGTGCGCCAGTTCGTGCCGCGCGCCCCCTAGCGGTATAGTCCAGGCATGATCGCCGTCATCTTCGAGCTGGTTCCGGCCGAAGGCCGGTTTGCGGAGTACCAGCGCCTCGCCGAAGAGCTCGCCGCCGAGCTCAAAGACCGCGACGGCTTCCTCTCGATCGAGCGCTTCGAGAGCATCTCGCGGCCCGGGCACTTCGTCTCGCTCTCCTTCTGGCGCGACGAGGAGGCGGTGCGCCGGTGGCGCAACCTCGAGAGCCATCGCGCGGCGCAGAAGAAGGGCCGCGCGGGCATCTTCCGCTCCTATCGTCTGCGCGTCGCGCAGGTGCTGCGCGACTACACGATGGACGAGCGCGCCGAGGCGCCCGCCGACTCGGCGAAGGTCCACGGCTAGAGCGCCTTTGGACGATCTGCTCGCCCGGGAAATCGCCGGAAGCGAGCGCACGCGGATGGCGATCCTCGCCGGGCTGCTCGGCGCGCTGGTCATCCTCTTCCCGGTGCTGGTGCTCGTCTTTCGCGAGCACTACCTCAGCATCTTCCATACGCACCGTACCGTGGTCTGGGTCGTCGCGGCGTTCGCGCTGCTCACCGGCTACGAGCTCGGCGTGCGCGGCATCGTCGGCCGCCTGCTGGCGCGCGGGCGCACGCCGCCGCTGCCGTTGCGCTACCTGAACGCCACCGTCGAGACCAGCATCCCGGCGCTGATCATCGTCATCGCCGCGCGCGACGTGGATGCGGTCTACGCGCTCGACGGCCCGCCCGGCTACCTCTACGCGGTGTTCATCGTGCTCTCGACGCTGCGCCTCGACTTCCGGCTTTCCGTGTACACCGGCCTCGTCGCGGCGGTCGAGTACCTCGTGCTGGCGGCGATCTACGTGCCGGCGAGCGCCGGCGCCGCCGGCACGCCGCTCGGCACCGTGCCTTTCTATCTCGCCAAGGCGGCGATCTACGTCCTCGCTGGCTTTGCCGCGGGCTTCGTCGCCGTCGAGATCCGCAGGCGCGTCGTCGGCGTGCTGCGCTCGATGGAGGAGCGAAGCCGCGTCGTCGCGGCCTTCGGCCAGCAGGTTTCGCCCGAGATCGTCGAGGAGCTGCTGAAGAACGCCGGGCACATGGAGAGCCGGCGGGTCTTCGTCTGCGTGCTTTTCATGGACATCCGCGACTTCACGCGCGCCGTGGAGAAAAAGACGCCGCAGGAAATCGTCGCCTACCAGAACGCGGTGTTCGGCGCTGCGGCGGAGGTGATCAACCGGCATCGCGGCGTGATCAACCAGTTCCTCGGCGACGGGCTGATGGCGACTTTCGGCGCGCCGGTCGCGACCGGTCGCGAGTGCGCCGACGCCCTCGCGGCGGCGCGCGATTTTCTTTCGGCGATTCGTCGCTTGGGCGAGGAAGGAAAGATACCGCAGACCCGCATCGGCATCGGCCTGCACGCCGGCGAGGCCGTCGTGGGCAACATCGGCTCGCAGGCGCGGCAGCAGTACTCGGTGAGCGGCAACGTGGTGATCCTCGCGGCGCGGGTCGAGCAGCTGAACAAGGCCTACGGCTCGCAGCTTCTCGTCTCGGCGGAGGTGCTGCGCCGCGCCGGCGAGGAAGCGTCTCGCGCCGCCGCGCTCGGCCCGGTCAGCGTCAAGGGCCGCGACGAGCCGATCGAGATCTATCGGCTCGCCTAGGAGAAAATTTTAAGGGCCGGCAAGCCCGTCATTCCCGCGAAGGCGGGAATCCCTGTTGTTGAAAAAGAAAACGGGGCCCCCGCCTTCGCGGGGGCGACGAATCAAGGCGCTCTTTGGCCGACTAGCGCTTGCCGCTCGCCGCGATCAGCTCGCGCCGCACCTCGAGCAGCTTGGCCTTCACGCGCGCCGCATTCTCGGGGCCCATGCGCAGCAGGATCTTCTGGCCGGCCGAGCGCGTCTCGAGGTCGGGGTCGGCGAACTCGTAAAGCACCTTCGGCTGCACCAGCGTCAGCGGCGCGTCGATCTCCGGCGTCGCGAGCATGTCGTCGATCGCCTCCATCAACCGGTCGTTGAAGTACTTGCCGGGAAAGCCGAGCTCCTCATAGGCGCGCTGGAAGAGCGGATAGGCGCGCACATACGTCTGCACCAGGGCATGCGCGTCCACCGATTCCAGCACGCGCACATACGGGGCGTAGCGAGCGAAATTCGCCGGCGCGATCGCGGGCGAAGTGCCCTCGGAGGTGACGAAGGCGCCGGGCACGGGCTGCAGCGGCATCATGCGCCGCGGCGCGGTCTGGCGCGGCAGGTTGTCGACCGTGGCGACGAGGCGGCGCACCAGCTGCCGGGGGATCACCGCATCGGCGAACGCCTTGCGGCCGATGAGGCCGGCCACCGACTCGCGCATCATCGAGTCGCTGTTGTCGAGCGCGGGCAGCGACTCGGGACCGGCCGGCGCGGCTTCCTGCAGCGGATGGCGGATCGCCGGCTCCGGCTCGCTGGACGGCTGCGGGGCCGGCGCGGCCGGCGGCGCGCCGAGCGTCTCGGGCTGCGGCGTATAGGGCAGCTCGCGCGACTGCTGCAGGTAGTAATAGAAGACGGCGAGGCAGATGACGGCAATGATCGCGAGCGCCGGCAGCCAGTATTCGAAGTTGCGCTGCGGCCGCAGGTGCGGCCGATCTTCGCCGCGCGCCGACCAGTGTTCCACGGGCAGGACCTCCTCCGGATGGGCGGAAGACAAGCCTAGCCGCGAGGCGCTTAAGAAACGCTTAACTTGACCGTGGCTTCCGGGTCGACGACGCGGGACAGCTCGGGGTGGGTCGCCGCGAAGCGGATGTCCCTGGCCAGCGCGAGGATTCCTCGCTGGCGCTCCTTGTTGAGACGGTCGGGAAACTCCGCGAGGGTGACGTGCGCGTGCTCTTCGATCAGGTCCAGCTTGTACAGCCGGCGGTCTGACGGCAGGGGGATCGTCGCTTCGGTATCGCTCGCTTCGGTGAGGAGCCAGCGGATATGCTTGGAGAGCGAGATGATCATCCGCTGGCGCTCCTTGGTGAGATGCAGCGGATGCTCGTCGAGGGTGAGGCGCGCCTGCTCTTCGATCAGCTCCAATTTCGACAGCAGCTCTTCGCTTTCCACCGGTCTCCCTGCCTTGTTATTGGATGGAGTGCGGGGCAGCGTAGCAAAGCTTCCCTAGGCGCGCATTCTGTCGCCGGGCGACGACAGGCGGCTACTTTAGGTCGGGCAGCTTGATCGGCCGCGCGCTCTCGAAGGCGCGCGCCGCGCGCAACACAAGCGCGTCGTCGTACTTCCGTCCGACGAGATGCAGCCCGACGGGCAGGCCGCTCTTCGTGAAGCCGCACGGGATCGTCGCCGCCGGCTGCTGGGTGAGGTTGAAGGGGAAGCTGAACGGCGTCCAGTCGATCCAGCGTGTTTTCCCCTCCGGGAATTCGCGCCCGGCGTCGAACGCCGCGACGGCGAGCGTCGGCGTGACGAGGAGATCGTAGTCGCGGTGAAAGAGGTTCATGTGCGCGCCGAGGGCGCCGCGCTTCATCTGCGCCTCGAGCATCTCCGCCGCCGTCACGCTTGCGCCCGCCTCGGCGATCTCCAGCAGGCCGGGGTCGAGGAGCTTGCGCTTGGCCGCCGGGATGGTGTTCACGAGGAAAGCCGCGGCCGAGAACCAGTGGGTGCGGAAGATCGCTTCCGGGTTTTCGAAGCCCGGGTTCTTCTCCTCGACCTTGGCGCCGAGCTCGGAAAACGTTCTGACCGCAGAGGCCACGAGAGCGGCGATTTCGGGATCGACCGTCGCGTAGCCGAGATCGGGCGAGTAGACGATGCGCAGGTCGGCGACGCCGCACTCGAGGCCGGTGCGCCAGTCGCGCGGCTCGTAGGGTAACGCGTGCCAGTCGCGCGCGTCGGGAAGCGCGATGACGTTCATCATCAGCGCCGCGTCGGCGACGCTCCGCGTGATCGGCCCGACGTGCGCCACCGTGCCGAAAGGCGAAAGCGGCCACGCGGGCACGCGGCCGAACGAAGCCTTGAGGCCGAACAGGCCCGTGAAGCTGCAGGGGATGCGGATCGAGCCGCCGCCGTCGGTGCCCACCGCGAGCGGCCCCATCGCCGCGGCGACCGCCGCCGCCGCGCCGCCCGAGGAGCCGCCCGGCGTCTTCTGCGGATTCCAGGGATTGCGCGTGACGCCGGTGAGCGCGCTGTCGGTCACGCCTTTCCAGCCGAACTCCGGCGTGGTGGTCTTGCCGAGGATCACGGCGCCATGCTCGCGAAGCCGCGCCGTCGCGGGCGCGTCGTCGTTCCAGGGTCCTTTCGGGTCGACCGTCTTCGAGCCGCGCAGCGT
>DASQYN010000192.1:0-2886 GCA_035639215.1 Burkholderiales bacterium | reverse complement strand
AGCCGGTGAGCGCGAAGCCGCCGAGATGCTGCGCGATGCCCGTCGCGGCGCCGCGACGGGCATCGCGCAGCATCTCGGCGGCTTCGCGCTCACCGGCTTCGACGTGGTCGCCGGCCTGGTGCTCATCCTCTTCGGCGCGCTCTATTTCGGCGCGCAGCCGCGCCTCTACCGGCATGGCGTGGTACTGCTCTTCCCGCCGCGCCTGCATTCGCGCGTTGCCGAGGCGCTCGATCTCACCGGCTACGCGATGCGCCGCTGGCTGCTCGGCCAGCTCGTCGACATGGCGACCGTCGGCACGCTGACCGGCGTCGGGCTGTGGGCGATCGGCGCGCCCTCGCCGCTCGCCCTCGGCATCCTCTCCGGCCTCGCCTCGTTCGTCCCCTATGTCGGCCCGATCGCTTCCGGCGCGCTCGCCGTGCTGGTCGCCGCGGCGCAGAGCCTCGACCTCGGGCTATGGACGCTCGCGCTCTACCTCGGCGTGCAGCAGGTGGAAGGCCACGTGGTGATGCCGTTCGTGCAACGCTGGACGATCGCGCTGCCGCCGGCGCTCGGCGTGTTCGCCGTCGTCGCGATGGGCTATCTGCTCGGCCCGCTCGGCATCGTCCTCGCCACGCCGCTCACCGTGGTGCTGTTCGTGCTCGTGAAGAAGCTCTATCTGCAGGACACGCTCGGCGAGCGGGTCGCGATCGAGCGTTGAAGCCGGCTTAAGCGCAGCTCAATTTGGACTGGGAACGCCGCCCGGCGCCTGGGCGGAAATCGACGGATACGACCCTGCTGCTGGGGATGGACTACGCGTGGTGACCGCCGCCGCGTCGGCGCCGATCTGCGC
This sequence comes from Burkholderiales bacterium, assembly GCA_035639215.1. Classification (GTDB taxonomy): domain Bacteria; phylum Pseudomonadota; class Gammaproteobacteria; order Burkholderiales; family SG8-39; genus SCGC-AG-212-J23. The sequence continues at coordinate 2,057 of DASQYN010000192.1, read as the reverse complement.
CGCCTCGGCCTGCAGAGGCGCGGCGTCTGTCATGCCCCAGGCGATGCGCGCGTCGAGCTGCGCCTGCTCGGCGAAAGTGCGCGCGGCGCGGTAGTCCTGCAGCGCGGCCGCGGCGCGCGCGCGCTCGAGGAAGTCGCGCGCCACGGAGATCTGCGTCGGCGCGTAGCGTTCGGTCGCGCGCTCCGCGTGCGCGGCGAGCGGAAAGAGCAGCACCGGAGCGGCGAGGAGAAGGAAGCGCACCGTGAAATTTTCCACGCGCCAAGCTTATCGCCGCCTTAATGACACGCGATCCATCGCGCGATGACAGGCGTGTGAAGGCGGCATGCGCCGCCTTGCGCAGGCTGCGCTTAAGCGCGGATTAAGGGTGCTGCAAGCATCCTTAGCCGCCATGGCTATCAATCGTGCCGTGACAATCCGGCTGCTGGGCCGGCAGGAATGGAGCGAGTCGCATCGCCGCCAGGATGGCCGGCCGAGCGCTCTAAGCGCCCGGCGCGAGCGTCTAGATGGGCAAGGGCTCGAGCGTCGGCGACTCCTCGCTGACTCGAGTCGTCGGCGCAAAGCTGCGTAGGTCGCGCGCCACCGCGGCGCGCAGGAAGCCGTCGACCCACCAGAAGACGTCGTGCCGGCGCACCGCGCGGCGCAGGCGGCGCATGCGCGCGACGCGCTCGGGCGCCGCCATCAGCACGGCGTCGCGGATCGCCTCGGCCACCGCTTCGATGTCGAACGGATTGACGAGCAGCGCGCCGGCGGCGAGCTCGTCCGCGGCGCCGGCGAACTCGGAGAGGATGAGCACGCAGTCCTCCTCGATCGAGCAGGCGCAGTACTCCTTGGCGACGAGGTTCATGCCGTCCTTGAGCGGCGTGATGAGCGCGATGTCGGCAGCGCGGTAGTAAGCGAGCAGCTCGAGGCGCGACAGGCTGCGGTACTCGTACCACACCGGCACCCAGCCGCCGGGCCGCGCGAACTGGCCGTTGATGCGTCCGGCGAGCTGCTCGATCTCGGTCTTCATGCGCCCGTACTGCGGGATGTCCTCGCGGCTCGGCACCACCACCTGCAGCAGCGAGACGCGGCCGCGCATCTCCGGGTGACGCTCGAGCAGCGACTGGAAGGCGCGCAGCCGCAGCGTGATGCCCTTCGTGTAGTCGAGCCGGTCGATGCCGAGAACGAGCTTGCGCTTCGGCAGCAGCGTATGCAGCTCGCGCGCCTTCGCCGCGACCTCGGGCGCCGCAGCGCGGCGCATGAAGGCGTTGTAGTCGATGCTGATCGGAAAGGCGCCGATGCGCACCGTACGCGCGCCGAGGCGCGCCGTCGCGGTCCCGCTGCGGCCCTCGAGCCGCACGCCCGGCTCGAGCGTCTGCAGGCAGGCGATGAAGTTGCGCCGGTCGCGCGCCGTCTGGAAGCCGAGCAGGTCGAACTCCATGAGCGCGTGCAGCAGCGGCTCGCGCCAGGGCAGCTTGAGGAAGATGTCGGGCGCCGGGAAAGGAATGTGCAGGAAGAAGCCCAGGCGCGCGCGCGTGCCGAGGCGGCGCAGCTCGGCGGCGAGGGTCATCAGGTGGTAGTCGTGCACCCAGACGAAGTCGCCCGGCGCGGCGCGCGAATGCACGCTCTTCGCGTACTTGGCGTTCACGCTGCGATAGGTGCGCCAGTACAGCGGGTCGAAGTTGCAGAGCGAGGGCAGGTCGTGGAAGAGCGGCCAGATCACCTCGTTGGAGAAGCCGTGATAGAAGTTCGCGAGCTGCTCGTCGCTGAGCGAAACCGGCACGAGGTGGTAGCCGGCCTTGCGGCCCGCCGCGGCGAGCGCCGGCTTGAACTCGCCCGTCGGCCCGCTCGCGCCCGGCCAGCCGATCCACGTGCCGCCGCGATCGCGCAGCACCGGAAGGAGCGCCGTGACCAGGCCGCCGCTGCCGGGCTCGGCGCGCCAGCCGCGCGGCCCGCGCCTGAAGGCATAGGGCAGCCGGTTCGACACGACGATCAGGTGGGAGCGCTGCATTTTTATTAAGCGAAGCTTAACCGCTCTTCGCGGCGCGCATCTTGCTCGTTCGCCGGTGTTTCCACTG
>DASQYN010000191.1:0-2158 GCA_035639215.1 Burkholderiales bacterium | reverse complement strand
GCGGCGCTCGCGCCGGCCGCCCAGCGCGTGTCGAGCGAGTAGAAGGGCCGGTCCGCCTTCACGGCGGTGCTGTAGCCGTCGCTGAAGTTGGAGCGGTCGAAGGCCATCGTCGTCCAGCCGTCGAACAGGTGCTCGTGCGCGAGCTGCACGTGGCTGCCGGTGCGCTCGACGTCCTTCGAGCGGTCGAAGGCGATGATCGTGCCGGTGCCCGCGAGGTTCGATTCCTTGATGCCGAAGCCGCCGGTGTTGGCGCCGCCGGAGCGGCTGACGTGCGCATTGACCTCGAGCGTCCAGGTGTCGCGGGTGCGCACCTCGAGGTCGACGACGCCGTTCTCGTAGCGCACCGGCCGGATGTCGATGTCGTAGACGATGTTCCAGCCGCGGATGATGCGCTCGGTCTCCTTGATCATGGCGACGTTGACCCGATCGCCGGTCTTGAAGAGCAGCAGCCGGCGGATCACCCACGGCCGGGTCTTGACGTGCAGCCGGTTCGCGGTGCGGAAGACGATGTTGTTCTCCTTCGGATCCGCGAGGTCGAAGATGTCACCGGTCTCGATGCGGATGTCGCCGATGCGCGCGCCCGCGGCCTGCAGCTCGTCGAAGGAGGGGAGCTTGTCCTGCGCGGCCGCGGCAAGCGGGGCCAGGCCGGCGAGCAGCCAGGCGAGCAGGCGGGCAGTAGGCATCCGCCGCCGATTATGGCGGCTTTCAGTTCATTTCTTTGCCGTCGGCGGCGTCGTGCTTTCGGCGGGCTTGGGCGGCACGTAGACGAACTGCCAGTCGGCGTACTTCGCCGCGCCGTCGAAGGCCGCGTCGGCGGCGTCGAAATTGCCGGTCTTGATCGGCGCCTCGCCGGAGGCGCTGTGCACGCCCATGATCCCGCCGCCGCCGGGGGCCTCGACGAGGGCCCACTGCGTGCTGCCGGTGATCGGATCGCGATAGATGCGCCGCAGGTGGTGCTGCGGCATCGGGAAGCGCTTGTCCTCGACGAGGTCGTCGAGCGTCTTCGGGTACGCGTTGGTGCCGGGCGAATGGCGGTAGTAGCTCTCGATCGCCTGGCGGAACTGGTCGCCGACGAACAGCAGCTCGCGCTCCTTCTCGCGCTGCGCCGCGTGCGAGAAGAACGTGCCGGTCGCGGCGAGGGCGGCGCCCATGATCGCGACGATGATCAGCAGGATGAGGTAGGTGAAGCCGCTTTGCGAATTCGGGGTCAGGGTCGCCATCGCCGGCGGCGGACGCCGGAAGAACGCCGGGTTCGTTATCCGGCTACTAGAACCCGAACCCCCGGCTTGCGAAAAACGCTCGCTTCCCCCCTTGACGGGGGGGCGAGAAGGGACGGCGTCAGTACCTTTCATAGCCCTTGGCGCTGGAATGCACGTCCCAGACGTTGCCCTTGCGGGTGTCCTCGGGCGGCACGGCGACCCAGGTCGCGGCCGAGTCGGTGAACGGATCCTTGGGGATCGAGCGCAGGTAGTGCTTCGAGACCAGCTCGTCGAGCGAGCCGGGATAGCGGCCGGCGTCGGCGTAGTGCTTGTCCAGCGCATCGCGCATCAGCGCGAGGTTCTCCTTGAGCACGGTCTCCTCGGCGCGCTGCGAGCGGTGCACGTAGTCGGGCACGACGATGGAAATGAGGAGCGCGATGATGGTCAGCACCACCATCAGCTCCACCAGAGTAAAGCCTTTCGCTTTCACCATTGGGTATACGGAACTCCGTTCAGGCCGGTTTCCTCGCTGCGCGAATAGACGTCGAACACGTCCTTGCCCGGCTGCGGGCTGTCGGCCGAGCTCTCGTAGCTGCGCAGGCCCCAGTCCTCGCCGCTCATCGGATCGCGCGGCACACGGCGCAGGAAATAGAGCTTCGAGCCGTCGGTCTTCTTCTTGTCCTCGACGCCTTCGGCGAGCGCGGCGAGGCTGGGCGGATAGCCCGAGGCGTCGGCGCTGCGCTCGATGCGCCCGTCGTCTGCGGCGCGCTTGTAGGCGTCGATCGCGCCGCGGATCTGGCGCAGCGTCTGGCGCAGCTCGCTTTCCTTGCTCCGCTGCACGCCGAGCTCGGCGAGCGGCAGCGCCACCGAGGCGAGCAGGGCGAGGATGGTCAGCGTGACCATCAGCTCTATGAGGGTGAAGCCCTTCATCGGTTTCCGCGCGGCGGCGCTTCGTTGGA
>DASQYN010000190.1:0-2516 GCA_035639215.1 Burkholderiales bacterium | reverse complement strand
TAATACTGGTAGCGCTTGTTGCCGAACGTGAAGTTGTTCATGGTTCCCTGCGCCGAGGCCATCACGCCGAGCGCGCCGTAGAGCGCCTCGGTGATGCACTGCGAGGTTTCGACATTGCCGGCGACGACCGCCGCGGGATAGCGCGGCCGCAGCATCGAGCCTTCGGGGATCGACACCGCGAGGGGCTTGAGGCATCCCGAATTGAGCGGAATGTCCGCGTCGACGAGCGTGCGAAAGACGTAGAGCACTGCGGCCATGCACACCGCGGAGGGCGCGTTGAAGTTGTTCGGCAGCTGCGCCGAGGTGCCGCTGAAATCGATGCTCGCGCTCCTTTTTCCTTCGCCGATTCGTATCGCGACGCGGATGCGCGCCCCGTTGTCCATCGGCAGCTCGAAGGCGCCGTCCTTCAGCACGCCCAGCACGCGCCGCACCGATTCTTCCGCGTTCGCCTGCACGTGGCGCATGTAGGCCTGCACCACCTCCAGCCCGAACTCCTCCACCATGCGGCGCAGCTCCTGCACGCCCTTCTCGTTGGCGGCGATCTGCGCGCGCAGGTCGGCGAGGTTCTGCGCGCTATTGCGCGCCGGATAGCGACCCGAGCCGAGCAACGCGAGCGTTTCCTTTTCCCTGAAGCGGCCCTGCTCCACGAGCAGGAAGTTGTCGATCAGCACGCCCTCTTCCTCGACCACCCGGGAGCCCGGCGGCATCGAGCCCGGCGTGATGCCGCCGATGTCGGCGTGGTGGCCGCGCGAGCCGACGTAGAAATGGATTGCCGAATCGATGAACACCGGGGTGATCACCGTCACGTCGGGCAGATGCGTGCCGCCGTTGTAGGGCGCGTTCAGCACGTACACGTTGCCCTCGCGAACGCGTCCCGCGTTTTCCCGGATCACCGTCTTGATCGACTCGCTCATCGAGCCGAGATGCACCGGCATGTGCGGCGCGTTGGCGATCAGGTTGCCGTCGCGGTCGAACAGGGCGCAGGAGAAATCCAGCCGCTCCTTGATGTTCACCGAATAGGCGGTGTTCTGCAGGCGCAGGCCCATCTGCTCGGCGATCGACATGAACAGGTTGTTGAAGATCTCCAGGCGCACCGGGTCGACGTCGGTGCCGATCGCCGCCTCGCTCCTGCGCGGCCGCGTTCTTTCCAGGACCAGGTGATCGAGGGAGGTGACGCTCGCGCGCCACTGCGGCTCCACCACGGTGGTGGCGTTCGCCTCGGCGATGATCGCCGGACCGTCGATCGTCTGGCCGGCGGCGAGCGCCTCGCGCCGGTAGAGCGGCGTCTCGTGCCATTGCCCGCCGGAGAACATGCGCACGCGCGCCACCGGCGCCGCGTTTTGCCTCCTTTCGGGCTTCTTTTCCGGCAAAGCCTCGGCCGCGGCGATCGCCTCGACCGAGACCGACTCGGCGATCAGCGCGCGCCCGGGCATGAGGAAGGAGAACTGCTGGCGATACGCCGCCTCGAACTCGGCCACCATGGCGCTGCGCGGGGCGAGCTTGACCGGCAACGCCGTGTCGGTGCCGTCGTACTTGAGGTGGGCGTGGCGCCGCACGATGATTCTTTCCGGCGAGACGCCCTGGCGCACCAGCTCGTCACGCGCCCCGAGCTCGATCTCTGCAGCGGCTTGTTCGAGCTCTTGCAGCCCTTCCTGCAGTCGGATCTCGAGCGCCCGCTGCCGCATCGCGGTCTGGTCTGCCAGCCCCATGCCGTAGGCGGAAAGCACGCCGGCGAGCGGATGGACGAAGGCGCGCGTCATGCCGAGCGCGTCGGCGACCAGGCAGGCATGCTGGCCGGCCGCGCCGCCGAAGCAGCAGAGCGTGTAGCGCGTGACGTCGTGGCCGCGCTGCACCGAGATATGCTTGATCGCATTCGCCATGTTGCCGACCGCGATCTGCACGAAGCCTTCCGCCACCGCCTCGGCACTCCGGCCATCGCCGATGGTGCGCGTTAGCTGCGAAAATTTTCCCGAAACCACTGCCGCGTCGAGCGGCTGGTCACCGTCCGGGCCGAACACGTGCGGAAAGAACTCCGGCTGGATCTTGCCCAGCATCACGTTCGCATCCGTGACGGCCAGCGGGCCGCCGCGGCGGTAGCAGGCGGGCCCCGGGTTCGCGCCGGCCGAGTCGGGCCCGACCCGGTAGCGCGCGCCGTCGAAGTGCAGGATCGAACCGCCGCCCGCGGCGACGGTGTGGATCGACATCATCGGCGCGCGCATGCGCACGCCGGCGACCAGCGTCTCGAGCTCGCGCTCGAAGCTGCCGGCGTAGTGCGAGACGTCGGTCGAGGTGCCGCCCATGTCGAAGCCGATGATGCGCTCGAAGCCGGCCCGCTCGGCGGTGCGCGCGGCGCCGACGATGCCGCCGGCCGGGCCGGAGAGAATCGCGTCCTTGCCCTGGAAGCGGCGCGCGTCGGTGAGGCCGCCGTTCGACTGCATGAAGAAGAGGCGCACGCCGCCGAGCTCGGCGGCGACCTCGTCGACGTAGCGGCGCAGGATCGGCGACAGGTAGGCGTC
>DASQYN010000189.1:0-3961 GCA_035639215.1 Burkholderiales bacterium | reverse complement strand
TGATTACCGATCGCGACATAGCCGTCCGCGCGGTGGCAGAGGGCAAGGGCCCCGACACGCCGGTGCGCGAGATCATGAGCAGCGAAGGGGTCCTCTATTGCTACGACGACGAGGACCTCGACCATGTGGCGAAGAACATGGTCGACGTGCAAGTGCGCCGGCTGCCGGTAGTGAACCGCGAGAAGCGCCTCGTGGGCATCGTCTCGCTGGGCGACGTCGCCCAGAACGAGCGGCGCGCGGCCGGCAAAGCGGTGAGCGGCGTGTCCCAGCCCGGGGGCAAGCATAGCCAGCGCGCGAGCGCTTGACGCGACAACGGCGGCGCTGGCGCTCGCGCTTGCCGCGTGCGCCACGCCGGCCGAGCACGTCGCCCAAGCGAGCCAATCCTGGCAGGGCGCAGCCTATGATGACGTGGTCCGCGCCTGGGGCGTTCCGGTGCGCGGCGACACGCTCGCCGACGGCCGCGAGGCGCGCACCTGGGTAAGCGAGGCAAGCCGCCCGCGCGGCGTGCTTTATCCCTCGGTGGGCGTCTTCGGCGGCAGCGGCAATGTCGGCGTAGGCGTCGGCGTCGGGGCGAGCGCGCCTTTCGGCCAGGAGGTGGAGCGCTGCGAGCGCACGCTGATCTTCGCCGGCGATCGCGTCGCGGAGGCGGGGCCTTGGTTCGGACCCGAAACCTATTGCGCTAGCTTCCGGCGCTGAAGGTAAAGCCGGCTTTCTCGAACTCGCGGCTGAGCTGCGGCCGCACCGCGTCGATGCGCTGCCGCGCGTCCTCGGAGAAATCGATGTCCGCCATGTCGTGCACTCCGCCGGTGATGATCACCTGCAGAATGCCTTCCTCGGCGCCGATGTTGCGGAAGGCGCGACACACGCCCGGCGGAAACGACACCGTGTCGAAGAGCTCGAGCACTTCGCGCTCCGAGCCGTCGTCGTTCCATGTGACCTCGAAACGACCCTTGAGCACCGTGAACGTCTCGTAGGTCTGCCGGTGCGCGTGCAGGCCCGGCCCCTGGCCGGGCGGGCATACCGCGAGTGTCATCGTCATCCCCGCCGCGCCGCGGATCGGCGCGCCGGCGTTGATCGGCGTCTTTGCCTCCTCGAGGCCGATCACCGACAGCAGCTTTCTGGCATAGACGACGTCGCGCGCCGCGAGCGGGATGTCGCTGCTCTGGATCGGCAGCGGTTTCAGCTCGCGAAAGCGCGCGATGCGTTTCTGCATCTCGCTCTTCGAAACGCGAATCGTCTTCATTGGCGTACTCCGAGTTTGCGCAGCAGGCTCTCCCGCCGGCTGAGCCACCAGCCGTACTGCACCGGCCAGCGATCCATCTGCGGGTCGGCGCCGAGCGCCTGCGCCGCGTGAAGCGGCCAATTGGGATCGTAGAGCGCCTCCCGGCCGATCGCGACCAGGTCGGCGCGGCCCGCCGCCAGCGCCTCCTCGGCCTGCTGCGGCGTGACGATGAGGCCGACCGCCATCGTCGCGATGGCCGCTTCCTTTCTGACTCTTTCCGAGAACGGCAACTGGAATCCCGGCAACCGCGGCAGGAGCGTCTTCGTCGCGGCGGTGGCCGAGCCGGCAATGCCGCCGGAGGAGCAGTCGACGACATCGACGCCGAGGCGCTTCAGCCGCTTGGCGAACATAACGGTGTCGTCCAGGCTCCAGCCGCCTTCGACGTCGTCGATCGACGAGACGCGAACGAAGAGCGGCTTGTCGGAAGGCCATGTCTCGCGCACCGCCGCCACGACTTCGAGCGGAAAGCGCATGCGGTCCTCGAGCGCGCCGCCATACTGGTCGCGCCGCGCATTGGAGATCGGCGAGAGGAACGAGTGCAGCAGGTAGCCGTGCGCCGCGTGCACTTCGAGGACCTCGAAGCCGGCGACGTGCGCGCGGTGCGCCGCCCCGGCGAACGCGTCGCCGACCTTGCGGAAATCGTCTTCGCCGAAGGCCTCGGGCACGAGCCAGCCCTCGGCGACCGGCTGCGGGCTCGGCGCGACGATCGGCCACGGCTTTTCGCCGCGCTCGCGGTCGGCCTGGGTGAGCGGCCCGTTGCCGTGCCAGGGGCGCGCCATGCTGGCCTTGCGCCCGGCGTGCGCCAGTTGAATGGCCGGCAGGGCGCCCTGCGAGCGGACAAAGCGGGTGATTCGCGCCAGGCCGGCGAGATGGGCATCGTCCCAGATGCCGGTGTCGCCATGCGTGATCCGGCCGCGGCTCTCGACCGCGGTCGCTTCCATGAACACCAGGCCGGCGCCGCCTTGGGCGAGCTTGCCGAGGTGCACGAGGTGCCAGTCCGTCACGTGCCCGTCCTGCGCCGAGTATTGGCACATCGGCGAGACGACGATGCGGTTCTTCGTCGTCACGCTCCTCAGCTGCAGCGGCTGGAAAAGGGCGGGCGAAGCCATGGCGGCTAGAAGAGGAACACGCCTTTGCCGGCGCTCTGCTGGTCGAAGACGCGATAGGCCTCGTCGGCCTGCTCGAGCCGCCAGCGATGCGAGAAGATGCGCTCGAGGGGAATGCGCTCTCGCGCGATGAACTCGGCGCACTCCTTCATGCCCATCGCGCTGAAGGTCCACGAGCCGATGAGCGTCACCTGCCGGCGCAGCAGGTCCGGGCTCACGTCGAGGGTCACCTCGCCGCCTTCGCCCACGTAGCAGGCCGTGCCCCAGGTTCGCACGCAGCGCACCGCGGCGCGCCGCGCCGACGGCGCGCTGCTGCACTCGATGGCGAGGTCGACGCCCGCGCCACCGGTGATTTCCCGGATCGCCGCCACGGCGTCTTCTTTCGCGGCGTCCAGGACGGCAGCGGCGCCGAACTCGCGCGCGAGCTTCATGCGCTCGGGCGACGTCTCGACGGCGATCACGCGCGCGCCCATCGCCACGCCGAGCACTGTCGCCGAGAGGCCGACCGGCCCCTGGCCGAAGACCGCCAGCGTGTCGGCGCCGCAGAGCCGCATTCTTTTCAAAGCCGCGAAGGCCGTGCCGGTACCGCAGGCGACCGCCGCGCCCTCGGCGAAGGAGAGCTCTTCCGGCAGCTCGACGAGCGTGCGCGCGGGGACCTTGAGGTAGTCGGCGTGCCCGCCGTGCGCCGTCACGCCGTAAACCGTGATGCCGGCCCGGCAAAGCTGCGACCAGCCGACGCGACAGTGCGAGCACACGCCGCAGCCCGCGTAATGATGGTCCATCACCCGTTGGCCGGTCGGCGCCTCGCGCTCGGCAACTCCGGGGCCGCGAGCGACCACCACGCCGCAGGGCTCGTGTCCGGCGATGAAAGGCTCGGACAAGGAACCGAGACCCAAAGCGGCTTGTGCCGCGCCCGGCGGCGAGCGGTAGAACTTCAGGTCGGAGCCGCACATGCCCGAGGCCTTCATCTCGAGCACCACCTCGCCGGGACCCGGCGTCGGGTCGGGAAAGGTCCTCAGCTCGACCTTGCGCTCGCCGAGAAAGACCGCGCCCCGCACGGCACCTAGTTCTGCTGCTCGACGACGGTCTTCTTGCCCGCGGCCTTCTTGAGCGTCAGGGCCGACGCCGAGCCTTTGCCCTGCCACTCCTTCTCGTCGATCTTCTCGCCGAGGAAGTTGAGCTCGATCGTCACATCGTCCGGATCCCTGAGGAAGATCTGGAAAAGCGGCGGCTGCGCATCGGGAAAGCTGCGGAAGTGCATCGCCACCTTGTTCTTCTGGATCCGCGCCCGAACCTCGCTCGGGTTCTTCGCGAGGAAGGCGATGTGGTCCACCGCGCCGGAGCCGGTGGTGCCCTTCGGATGCTTCTTCAGCAGGAACTGATCGCGGATCCTGTTCGGCGCCTGCCACGCGAGGTGCACGCAGGTTTCGCCGTTCGCCTTGAGCCAGTAGCCGGGAAAGCCGAAATCCGGCCGCGCCTGGTCGAGCTCCATGCCGAGCACGCGGCAGTAGAAGTCCTTGGTGCGCTCGAGGTCCTTGGCGACGAGCAGGAAGTGGTTGAGGCTGGTGACAGG
>DASQYN010000188.1:0-3419 GCA_035639215.1 Burkholderiales bacterium | reverse complement strand
CCTAGCTTGCCGGCGAGGAACAGCTCCTCCACCGTGCAGTGGGGCGAGGCGAGCACGCCGACGTCCCTGTCCTTCAGTCCGGCCGCGACGAGCTCCAGCGCATCCTGCCAGTCCGCCTGCACCCACCGGCCGTTCTGCCTGACGAGCGGCCGTGACAGACGATCGGCGGAGTTGAGGCCTTCGTAGGAGAAACGGTCGCGGTCGGAGAGCCAGCACTCGTTGATCGCCTCGTTCTCGAGCGGCAGCACGCGCATCACCCGGTTCTGCTTCACCTGCACGACCACGTTCGAGCCGAGCGCATCGTGCGGCGAGATCGACTTGCGCCGCGACAGCTCCCAGGTGCGCGCCTTGTAGCGGAACGGCTCGGAGGTGAGCGCGCCGACCGGGCAGAGGTCGATCATGTTGCCCGAGAGCTCGGACTCGACCGCGCGGCCGACGAAGGAGACGATCTCGGCGTTCTCGCCGCGCCCGGCAAGGCCGAGCTCCATGATGCCGGCGATTTCCTGCCCGAAGCGCACGCAGCGCGTGCACTGGATGCAGCGGCTCATTTCCTCCGCGGCCACCAGGGGGCCCAGCTCTTTCCTCAGCACCACGCGCTTCTCTTCCGTATAGCGCGTATTGCTCGGGCCGTAGCCAACCGCCAGGTCCTGCAGCTGGCATTCGCCGCCCTGGTCGCAGATCGGGCAGTCGAGCGGATGGTTGATGAGCAGAAACTCCATGACGCCGTTCTGCGCCTTCTTCGCCGTCTCGGAGTGCGTCCACACCTTCATGCCCTCGGTGACCGGCGTGGCGCAGGCCGGAAGCGGCTTCGGCGCCTTCTCGACTTCCACCAGGCACATGCGGCAGTTGGCGGCGATCGAGAGCTTACGGTGGTAGCAGAAGTGCGGCACATAGACGCCGAGCTTGTGCGCGGCGTCCATCACGGTCGAGCCGTGGGGCACCTGGACTTCCTTGCCGTCGACGGTGACTTTCAAGTCCGCCATCAAGCCGCCTCGGCCATGTTGCGCACGACGTGCGGCTCGTGCCGCGCGCCCGAACGACCCCAGCGCGGCTCGATTTCCCCATGCACGAGGCACTTCTTGTGTTCTATATGGAAAACGAATTCGTCGCGGAAGTGCTTGATGAAGCTCTTCACCGGCAGCGCGGCGGCGTCGCCGAGCGCGCAGATGGTGCGACCGGCGATGTTGTCGGCGACGTTGTCGAGGAGCGCAAGGTCTTCCATCCGCCCCTCGCCGTTCTCGATGCGGTTCACCACGCGGTAGAGCCAGCCCGTGCCTTCCCGGCACGGCGTGCACTGGCCGCAAGACTCCTCGAAGTAGAAGTACGACAGGCGCTCGAGCGCGCGCACCATGCAGGTGCGCTCGTCCATGATGATCACCGCGCCCGAGCCGAGCATCGATCCGGCCTTGGCGATCGAGTCGTAGTCCATGTCGGTCTTCATCATGACCTCGGCGGGAAGCACCGGCATGGAAGAGCCGCCCGGGATCACCGCCTTCAGCCTGTTTCCCTTGTAGACGCCGCCCGCCATCTCGAGCAGCTTGGCGAAGGGCGTGCCGAGCTTCACCTCGAAATTCCCCGGCCGGTTGACGTGCCCCGTCACGGAGAAGAGCTTGGTGCCGCCGTTGTTCGGCCGGCCAAGCGCGAGGAACGCCTCGCCGCCGTGCCTCACGATCCAGGGCACCGCGGCGAAGGTCTCGGTGTTGTTGAGGGTGGTCGGCTTGCCGTACAGGCCGTAGCTCGCCGGGAAAGGCGGCTTGAAGCGCGGCTGGCCTTTCTTGCCCTCGAGCGAATCGAGGAGCGCCGTCTCCTCGCCGCAGATGTAGGCGCCGTAGCCGGCGTGCGCGTACAGCTCGAAGCTGAAGCCGCTGCCGAGGATATTGCGGCCGAGATAGCCGGCCGCCCTGGCTTCTTCGAGCGCCTGCTCGAACTGCTCGTAGATCTCCCAGACCTCGCCGTGAATGTAGTTGTAGCCGGCCGTGGCCGCCATGGCATAGCCACCGATGATCATCCCTTCGATCACCGAGTGCGGGTTGTAGCGCAGGAGGTCGCGGTCCTTGCAGGTGCCCGGCTCGCCCTCGTCGGAGTTGCACACCACGTACTTCGGCCCGGCGAACTGCTTCGGCATGAACGACCACTTGAGGCCCGTGGGGAAGCCCGCGCCGCCGCGCCCGCGCAGGGCTGATTTCTTGAGCTCCGCGATGAGCGCGTCCGGCGCGATCTTTTCGGACAGGATCTTTTTCAGCGCGGCGTAGCCGCCGCGCGCCTCGTAGTCCTTGAGGCGCCAGTTAGTGCCGTCGAGGCCGGCCATCAGGATCGCGTCGGGTCCGTAGTCAAGCATCAGCATCACTGGCTCATCTCTACTTTAGTTGCTCGAGAAGCCGATCGAGCTTCTCGTTCGTCATGTAGTCGTGCATCTTCTTGTTGTTGACGAGCAGCACCGGCGCCATCGCGCAGGCGCCCATGCACTCGCCTTCCTTCAGGGTGACGCGGCCGTCGGAGGTCGTCTCGTTGAAGTCGATGCCGAGCTTGCCGCGCAGGTGGTCCGCCGCGGCGAGCGCGCCCTGCAGCCCGCACGGCAGGCAGGTGCAGAGCGTGATCTTGTGGCGGCCGGTCGGCTGCAGGTTGTACATCGAATAGAACGTCGCCACCTCGTAGACCGCGACCGGCGGCAGGTCGAGCACTTTCGCCACCTCGTCCATCGTCTCGGTGGAGAGCCAGCCTTTCTCGTCCTGCGCGATGATGAGCACGGCCATCACCGCCGAGCGCTTGTGCTCCGGGGGGTACTTGGCGATCTCGCGATCGATCTTGCGCAGGGAGTCGGTGGTCAGCATTTCAAATGAGAAAAATAGGGTCTGTCCCCATTTACCGGTCGATCTCGCCGAAGACGATGTCCTGGGTGCCGATGATAGCGACCGCGTCGGCGATCATGTGGCCGCGCGCCATCTCGTCGAGCGCGGAAAGGTGCGCGAAGCCCGGCGCGCGAAGCTTCATGCGATAGGGCTTGTTCGCGCCGTCCGAGACGAGGTAGACGCCGAACTCGCCCTTGGGCGCCTCGACCGCCGCATAGACCTCGCCCTCGGGAACGTGCATGCCTTCCGTGACCAGCTTGAAGTGGTGGATGAGCTGCTCCATGCCGAACTTCATCTCGCCGCGCGTCGGCGGGGCGATCTTGTGGTCGTCGACCATCACCGGGCCGGGATGCTTGCGCAGCCAGTCGATGCACTGCCGGATGATGCGGTTCGACTGGCGGAACTCCTCGATCCGCACCAGGTAGCGGTCGTAGCAGTCGCCGTTGCTTCCGACCGGCACGTCGAACTGCATCCGGTCGTAGACCTCGTAGGGCTGCTTCTTCCTGAGATCCCAGGCGATGCCCGATCCGCGCAGCATCGGGCCGGTGAAGCCGAGCGCCAGCGCGCGTT
>DASQYN010000187.1:0-5985 GCA_035639215.1 Burkholderiales bacterium | reverse complement strand
CGGCGCGTCCTCGTCGTCGACGACAACGTCGATGCCGCGACCTCGCTCGCCACCGTGCTCGAGCTCGCCGGCCACGAAGTGCGCACCGCGTTCGGCGGGCTGGAGGCGTTGCAGGTCGCGGATGCGTTCCGGCCGGACACCGTGCTGCTCGACCTCAACCTGCCGGGCGTCGACGGCGTCGAGGTCGGCCGCCGCCTGCGCGCGCTGCCCTGGGCGCGCAGCGCGTCCATCATCGCCCTTACCGGGATGGGACGGCCGTCCGATCTCGCGCGCACCGGCGAGGCGGGCTTCGACGATCATCTGACGAAACCGGTGCAGCCCGAGGAGGTGCTGAAGCTCATCGCCGGTCGGCATTAACCCGCACGGGGCCCGAATTTGTTTCGCGGCCTTGTCAAATATCACGCGACGACAGCCTCTCGTCGGGGAGTTCGTGCGATGCTCGCTTGCCCATGCGCCCGCGTAACGACCTGCTGCTGCTCGTGCTCGCCACGGCGCTGCCGCTTCTCGCCTTCGCCGTGCTCGCCTCGGCGCTGCTCGTCTGGCAGGAGCAGGAGAACTACGTCACGGCGGTGAAGGACAGGAACCGCGCTTTCATGAGCGCGGTCGACGCGCAGCTGAAAGGCACCATCGGCGCGCTGGAAGCCCTCGGCGCGTCGGGCGCCCTGCACGACGGCGACCTCGCGCGCTTTCATGCCGCCTCCCAGGATGTGCTTGCCGCGCATCCCGGGTGGCTGAACCTGGTCGTCTTCAACGCCGAGGGACGGCAGGTCCTGAACGCGCTCGCGCCGTGGGGCGACCCGCTGCACCGCCCGGCCCTCGAGTCGCGGTCCTTGCGCAAAGCCGTGCAGACGCACAGCCCCACGGTAGGCAATGTGATGTATGGCGACGGCGTCTTCACCAGCCGGCCGGGCATCGCGGTGCGCGTTCCGATCGTGCGCGAGGGGAAGCTCGTCTACGTGCTGAGCGCTATCGTCAAGCCCGAATCCTTCCAGCCGCTCATCGAGCAGCAGCAGCTTCCGGCCGGCTGGACGAGCGGCCTCGTCGACGGCGAAGGACAGTTCATCGCGCGCGTGCCGGCGAAACCGGTCGGCAGCCCGGCAGGCGCGGACTATCTCGCCGCATCGCGCGCCGCCAGCGAGGGCTGGTACCGCGGCACGACGGTCGAGGGCCTCGACACCTACACGGCGCACGTGCGCTCCGATTTCTCCGGATGGAGCGTCGGCTTCTCCATTCCCGCCGAGCTCGTGCAGCGCGGACCGCGCCGGGCGGGGTGGCTGATGGGCGTGGGCGTGGCGCTCTCCCTCGCTCTCGCCGCGGCGATCGCGCTGCGGGTCGGCCGGCGCCTCGTCCCCGCCCAGGGCGCGAGCTAGACGCTTGCGCTATATCCGGTTCCGCTCGATGAGCTGCCGGGCGATGATGATGCGCTGCATCTCGTTCGTGCCTTCGCCGATGCAGAGCAGCGGCGCGTCTCGGTAGAGCCGCTCGACCATGAACTCCTTCGAGTAGCCGTAGCCGCCGTGGATGCGCATCGCCTCGTGCGCATTCTCGAACGCCGCCTCGGTGGCGAAGTACTTCGCCATGCCCGCTTCCATGTCGCAGCGCTCGCCGCGGTCGTAGATCTGCGCCGCATTCGTCACGAGCAGCCGGGCCGCCTCCACGCGCGTCGCCATCTCGCCGAGCTTGAGCTGGATCGCCTGGTGCTCGCAGATAGGTTTGCCGAACGTTTCGCGCTGCTGCGAGTACTTCAGCGCCTCCGATAGCGCCGCGGCCGCGACGCCCACCCCGCGCGCCGCGATGTTGATGCGACCGAGCTGCAGCCCGCCCACCGCCTGGTGGAAGCCGGTGCCCTCCTCGCCGATCCGGTTCGCCGCCGGCACGCGGTAGTCCTGGAACGCGAGCTCCGCCGAATCGATGCCCTTGTAGCCGAGCTTTTCCAGTTTCCGGCTGACGCCGAACCCCGGTCCTTTCTCGCACAGGAACATCGTCATGCCCTTGTGCCTCGGCTTCGCCTCCGGGTCGGTCTTGGTGAGCACCGCGAAGCAGTGGCCTTTGATGCCGTTCGAGATCCACGTCTTTGTGCCGTTCAGGACGTAGACCTCCCCATCTCTCCTCGCCCTGGTCCTTATGCTCTGCAGGTCGGTCCCGGCATTCGGCTCCGTGAGCGCCAGTCCGCCCCTGAGCTCGCCGCTGGCGAACTTCGGCAGATATCTTTGCTTCAGGGAAGACGAACCGAACTTCTCGACGAGCAGCGCCATCATCAGGTGCGAATTGAAGATGCCCGTGAGCGACATCCACACTTCCGAAATGCGCGTCACGATCCGCGCATAGATCTCCGCCGAGAGGCCGAGTCCGCCGTAGTCCGCAGAGATGGTCGCGCCGAAGAGCCCGAGCTCCTGCATCTGCTCCACCATCCGCTCCGGCCACACGTCCTCGTGCTCGAGCTTCGCCGCGTGCGGCCTTACCTCGCGCTCGAGCCAGCGATCGATCGCCTCGAGAATCTGGTTTTCCAGGCTAGTACCCGGCCTTCTCTTCCACGTCGTACCCGCGCTTCGGGATGAGCATCGTGCGCTCGAACTCGCACACCTGCTCGCCGCGCTGGTTCTTGCCGATGGTCTTGATGGTGACGATGCCCTGCGTCGGCCGCGACTTCGACTCGCGCTTGTCTAGCACCGTCGACTCGGCGTACAGCGTGTCGCCGGCGAACACCGGCTTGGTCAGGCGGATCTTGTCCCAGCCGAGGTTGGCGATCGTCTTCTGGCTCACGTCCGAGACGCTCATCCCGGTGACGAGCGAGATCGTGAACGCGCTGTTCACCAGCGGCTTGCCGAACTCGGTGTGTCTCGCGTACTCGGCGTCGAAGTGCACCGGGTGCTGGTTCATGGTGAGGAGCGTGAACCAGGTGTTGTCCACTTCGCTGATCGTGCGGCCCGGTCGGTGCTCGTACGTGTCCCCGACCTTGAAATCCTCGTAGTACCGCCCGAATCGCTCGCGATAACGGTTCTCGCCCACCTTGACCGATTCGCCGGCCATATCTCCTCCTCGTCGATCAGCGTGATTCTAGATCGGGGACACAGCCCGAACCCGCCTCACATCACGGCGGCCAACACGTCCTCGGGAGCCTGGCAAAGCACCTTGGCACCCGCGCGGGCGAGCTCTTCTCGGCTGCCGTATCCCCAAAGAGCGCCCACCGGCCGTACGCCGTTTGCGATCGCCCCGGCGACGTCCTCGGCCCGATCGCCGATCATCGCCGTGTGCGCGCTCGCGAGGCACTCTCTTTGCAAAAGGTGGGCGAGCAAATCGCCTTTCCTGCTCCGCGTACCGTCGAGCTCGCTCCCGTACACGCCATTGAAGAACCCGGCCAGGCCGAAGTGATCGAGGATGGCTCTGGTGAATACCAGCGGCTTGGAGGTGGCGACGAAGAGCGGAACGCCTCTCGCTCGCAGCCCCTCCAGAAGCTCTCGCACCCCCGGATAGAGCTGGTTCTCCAGATACCCTTCGCGGCCGTACCGCTCGCGATAGAGCCCCACCGCTTCGTCGAGCCTTTCGCTGTGAGCGCCGAGCAACCGCTTCAGCGTCTCTTGCAGCGGAGGTCCGACGTGGCGTCTGATCTCGGCCTCGGAGCGATGCGGACAACCGAGCGTCGACAACGCATGCACTACGCATCGGACGAACCCGTCGCCGGGATCAGTAAGGGTGCCGTCCAGGTCGAATACCGCGTTCACGCGTCTTCAGTAGAGCGTGCCGTCCTTGTGCAGGTAGCGGTAGCGCCCGTCGGCGCTGACCAGGTGCAGGTCGTCGTCCGGATAGGTCGCTTCTTCGCCCGGAGTACGGTCGCCGATTTCAATATAGACGACATCGCGCTCGGTCTCGTTCACCAGGTGATGGGCGTTGCCGGTGCCGGCGCGGAAGCCGGCGCACATGCCGGGCTCGAGCCGCGTCTTGCCTTCGTCGGTGACGAGGGTCGGGGTGCCTTCCAGGATGTAGACGAGCTCGTCCTGCTTGGCGTGCGAATGGCGCAGCGCCGAGACGCACCCGGGCGGCAGCCGGGTCAGATTCACGCCGAAGTTCTTCAGCCCGAAGATATCGCCGAGGGCGCGCTTTTCCCTGCCCTTGACGCGCGAGGCGAAGGGCTCGGGATAGTTGCTGCCGAGGCGAGGCGTGACTTCGGCGGCGCAGACGGCGACGGGACGGGGCATGGCTTTGTTCATGGCAGGCCCGGGATGTTGGCGTCCCTAGGATAGTTGATCGTGTAGTCGACCGTGAAGTTGGCGGTCTCGCCGGGCTGCAGCGGCTGCTCCCAGCCGACGACGCCGCGCTGGTTCTCCCATTCCTTGAGCTTCGGCGTCGGCTCGAACTTCGCATCGACGCTGATCTGGTCGGAGACGGCGACGGGCGAGGCTTCGAGGACGAGCAGCTCGACCGGCCCCTTGTGGCGGCTGGTGATGGTGTAGAGGTCGGCGACCTGGCGCTCGCCGCGCTTGCTGAAGACCCCGCTCTCGCCGCCGCGGTTCTTCACGCGCTCGCTCTTCACCACGACGCGGTCGTCGCGGCCGAACGGCAGGACGATCCTTTCCTTCGCCAGCGCGTTCCAGTACGTGGCGCCGATGTAGCTGCCGTCGCGATAGAGCTGCACTTCGCCGGGAATCCAGACGCCCTCGGGCTGCTCGGCCTCCGCCGTGACGTTGGCGTCGAGGCCGCGGCGCGGCACGACGCGGATGCGCTGCTTGACGGGAATCGTCTGCGAAGCGAGCGAGACGGTGACCTGCCGGCCGTCGGCGGCGACGTCGACCTTGCCCGGGACTTCGAACTCGCTGGTGAAGGCGGTTTCGAACTGGGCGACGATGGGCGCTTTCTCCTCGTCGGCGCGATTGGCCTTGGCGAGCATCGCAGGAGCCGCAGGGGCTTCCATCGCAACGCCGCTCCGCGGCTGCATCGGCGGGCGGATCACGAGCTGCCAAGGCTGCGGGTCGACGATCTGCGTCGCGCGCGGCGCGCCGGTGGAGAGGCGAAGCGTGACGCCGCGCCAGTCTTCGCCGGTGCGCTGCATGACCGCGGCCTGGCGCTCGAGGTCCATGCTCGAGGCATTCGAGTCCAGGGCGGCGCGGTACAGCGGTTTCCAGCCGGCGTTGCTCACGGCATACGCCGCGCGAAGCTCGCCGGGCTTGGCCGCGGCATAGGCGACCCAGAGGCTGCGCACGTCGCGCGCGCCGGTGCGAAGGCGCGCCAGGTCGCGCTCGAGCGCGGCGATCTTCTTGTCGAGCTCGCGCTTCTTGATGTCGGTCTGCAGCATCGTCCGGTACGCGTCGGCGCCGCCTTTGCGGATGGCCTCGAGCGTCGCTGGAATGGATTTGGGATCGACCGCGGGGCGCGGCTTGTCGCCCGCCTCCGGCTTGCTCAGGGAAGCGAGATAGTCGCGGACCAGCTCGGCGGTCTTCGCGTCGACGTCGAGCGCCGCCTTGTCGTCCTTCAGGCCCTGGATCTTCTGCTCGAGGTCCGCCTCGCGCGAGGACAGGGCCTCGCTTCGGCCGATGTCCTGCACCGTTACCTCGCCGATCTGGATGCCGGCGTCGCCTTCGACGCGCAGGGTCTTCACGTCGAAGTTGGCCGGCAGGCCGGTCATCTCGACGCGGCCGCTGCCCGCGCCGACACGCACCGCGCGCTCCACCGTCGCGCTGCCCGGATAGAGCGTCACCTTGGTGACGCGGCCTATGTCCTGGGCAAAGGCGCCGGCGCTAAGCAGCGCGGCGGCGAAAACAACCGCTGTACGAACGATCATGGGCGCTGCCTCCTGGGGACGGATTGGCGAGCATGGTATGCGCGCGCCCGCGGCCGTGTGTATCAAATTGTTGAGGGGCCGGCGCCGGGCTCGTCCCGAACGATAATATTCGCAGCCGGCGAACTGCACGATGGGACCGTCGACTCTCGCCTCCTGGGCCCTGTTGATCCAGCGCAGCCTCGCGGCGCGCGGCATCGATGCCGATGAGA
>DASQYN010000186.1:0-9471 GCA_035639215.1 Burkholderiales bacterium | reverse complement strand
TCCGTTCCCGGCGGCGGTGGAGGACTGCATCGCGGCGACCGCGGAGGTCCATCGGTCGGCGAAGGCGCTCGGCATCGATCCCGCACGCATTGCAGTCGGCGGCGACAGCGCCGGCGGAAATCTCGCTGCCGTGGTCGCCCTGCAGGCACGCGATGCAGGCGGTCCGCCCCTCGCTTTCCAGCTTCTCGTCTACCCGGCGACCGACCAGCGCCTGGACACCGGCTCTCATCGCCGGAACGCCCGGGGCTATCTGCTGGAGCGCGAGGGCATCGAATTCTTTCGCCGCTGCTATCTGCCCGACGGGAGGGCCTATGCCGACTGGCGTGCCTCGCCGCTTCTCGCGGCAAGCCATGCCGAGCTGCCGCCGGCGCTCGTCATCACCGCGGGCTACGACCCGCTGCTCGACGAAGGGCGCGCCTATGCGGAGCGGCTGCGCGGGGCCGGCGTCGACGTTGAGTACCGCGAGTACGCCGACATGGTGCACGGCTTTCTGTTGTTCGGCGGCGTGCTCGACACGGCGAACGCCGCGGTCGCGGAGTGTTGCGCGGCGCTGCAGCGCGCATTTCAAAAGGCGAACCGATGAAATCGGATCTGAAGACCAGGCAGGGCGGAAAGATTCTCGCCGACGCGTTGCGTGCGCAAGGCGTCAAGCTCGCTTTTGGCGTGCCGGGCGAGAGCTACCTTCCGGTGCTCGACGGCCTCTACGAGCTGCGCGAGGAGCTGCGCTTCATCGTCTGCCGCCAGGAAGGCGGCGCTTCGTACATGGCCGAGGCGTACGGCAAGCTGACCGGCGAGCCGGGCGTGCTTTTCGTAACCCGCGGTCCGGGCGCCTCGAACGGCGCGATCGGCGTGCATACCGGCTTCCAGGATTCCACGCCGATGGTGGTCTTCATCGGCCAGGTGCCCAACGAATTCGCCGAGCGCGAGGCCTTCCAGGAAATCGACTATCGCCGGATGTATGGCCAGATGGCGAAGTGGGTGGCGCAGATCGACCGGGTCGAGCGCATTCCCGAATACGTGAGCCGCGCCTTCCACACCGCGGCCGCCGGCCGGCCTGGCCCGGTCGTGCTGGCGCTTCCGGAGGACGCTCTCTACGCCGAAGCGGCCGTCGCCGACGTGCCGCGGCATCACGTGGTGCGGCCGGCGCCGTCTCCCGCAGGCCTGGCCGAGCTGAAGGCGCTGCTCGCCAAAGCACAGAAGCCCTTCGTGCTGCTCGGCGGCGGCGGCTGGGAGCGGGGCAGCTGCGAGCGGCTGCAGCGCTGGATCGAGGCGAACGGGCTCCCTGTGGGAACGTCTTTCCGCTGCCAGGATCTCTTCGACAATAGAAGCCGCTGTTACGCGGGCGACGTCGGCATCGGCATCAATCCGCAGCTCGCGCAGCGGATCCGGGACGCCGATGTGCTGCTCGTCATAGGCGCGCGGCTCGGCGAGATGACTTCAAGCGGCTACACGCTGGTCGAGGCGCCGCTGCCGAAGCAGACGCTCATCCACGTCCATGGCGCGGCCGAGGAGCTCGGCCGGGTGTATCGGCCGGCGCTGGCGATCAATTCGGGCATGGCGCAATTCGTCGAGGCGCTGGAGCCGATCGCGTTCGACAACCGCGCCTGGCGCGGCGAAAGCGAGGCGTTGCACGAGAACTATCTTGCCTGGAGCAAGCCGCGGCCGATCCCGGGGGAACTGCAGTACGGCGAGATCATCGAGTGGCTGGCCGGGCGCCTTTCTGAAGACTCGCTCGTCGCCGGCGGCGCGGGCAACTTCGCCGGCTGGCTGCATCGGCATTTCCGCTACAAGCGCTTCCGCACCCAGCTCGGCTCGACCAACGGCTCCATGGGTTACGGCTTCCCCGCGGCGCTCGCCGCCAAGCTGGCCGAGCCGGCACGCCCCGTCCTCGCGGTATGCGGCGACGGCGACTTCCTGATGACCGGTCAGGAGCTTGCCACGGCGGTGCAATACGGCGCGGCGTTCGTTACCCTGGTCGTCAACAACGGCCTGTACGGCACGATCCGGATGCACCAGGAGCGCGAATATCCGGGGCGCGTCTACGGCACGGCCCTGCGCAATCCGGATTTCGCAGCCTACGCCCGCGCCTTCGGCGCGCACGGCGAGACAGTCGTGCGCACCGCCGACTTCGCGCCGGCGTTCGAGCGGGCGCTCGCTTGCGGCAGGCCGGCGCTGATCGAGCTCAAGATCGATCCCGAGGCGATCACGCCAGCGACGACACTCTCCGCGATCCGCGAGAAAGCGCTCAAGTCAAAGCAATGAAATCGGGATCGTCCTGGTGCGCGCGCTCGAACTTCAGGAACTCGTAGTAGCCGCAGCGCGAGCTGTCCGGATATTCCCGGCACACGCCGGGACGCGACTCGTAGATCGTGCAGCGGCGCTTCTTCTGGTCGAGGAACAGGCAGACGGTGGCGAAGACGCTGTCCTTCTTATGGCGTAGCAGCGGCACTCCCTCCTTGGGGTGAGGCTTGGTGAAGCGCTCCTCGGCCTGCCGGTAGGTGAGAGCGAAGCGCTTCGCGAGCCGCTCGATGTCGCGGGGCGTCACCTCGATCTCGGGATAGCTGCAGCAGTAGCCGGGGCACTTCTCGCAGCTGTAGGACACGCGCACCGGAATGGGGAAGGGCTTGCCGTTCTTCATTGCTGCATCTCTTGCGGGAAAGCGCGAGATTCTACGCGAGCAAGATGACGGAAAGACCTTTTCAGTGATGCAGAATCTTCGACAGGAAGACCTGCGCGCGCTCGGAGCGCGGCGTGCCGAAGAAGTCGTCCTTGCGGGCGTCTTCGACGATGCGTCCGGCGTCCATGAAGATCACGCGATGCGCCACCTTCCGCGCAAAGCCCATCTCGTGCGTGACGACCATCATGGTCATGCCCTCGCGCGCGAGCTCGACCATCACGTCGAGCACCTCGTTGATCATCTCCGGATCCAGCGCCGAGGTCGGCTCGTCGAAGAGCATGGCAATCGGATCCATGGAAAGGGCGCGCGCGATGGCGACCCGCTGCTGCTGGCCGCCGGAAAGCTGGCCGGGATATTTGTCCTGGTGCGCGGCGAGGCCGACGCGCTCGAGCAGCTTCAGCCCCTTGGCGCGCGCTTCGCCCTCGGAGCGGCCGAGCACCTTGGTCTGGCCGAGGGTCAGGTTCTGCATCACCGTCATGTGCGGGAAGAGCTCGAAATGCTGGAACACCATGCCGACCCGCGAGCGCAGCTTCGGCAGGTTGGTCTTCGGATCGCCCACCGAGACGGCGTCGACGAGGATCTCGCCTTTCTGGAAGGGTTCGAGGCCGTTCACGCACTTGATGAGCGTGGACTTGCCGCTGCCCGAGGGGCCGCAGACGACCACGACCTCGCCCTTCGCCACCTCGGTGGAGCAGTCGGCGAGGACCTGGAAGCTGCCGTACCACTTGCTGACGTTGCGCAGGCTGATCATGGCTTCCCTAGCGGATGACGGCGACGCGAAGCTGAAGGCGCTTCACGTACTGCGAGGCCGTGAAGCTGATCGCGAAATACACCACAGCGGCGAAAAGATACATCTCCACCAGGCGGTAGTCGCGGTTGGCGACCTTAACGGCGGCGCCCAGGAAATCGGTCGCCGAAATGACATACACGAGCGACGTATCCTGGAACAGGATGATCGTCTGCGTCAGCAGCACGGGCAGCATGTTGCGAAATGCCTGGGGAAGCACGATGCGTCCCATCGTCTGCCAGTAGTCGAGGCCGAGCGCATAGCCGGCGGCCACCTGGCCGCGCGCGATGGACTGGATTCCGGCGCGCATGATCTCGCAGTAGTAGGCGGCCTCGAACATGGTGAAGGTCACGAGGGCGCTCCAGAAAGGTCCGACTTGAACGGTGCGTCCGGCGCCGGCAATCCAGCCGACGATCCAGGGCACCAGGAAGTAGAACCAGAAGATGACCAGCACCAGCGGCAGCGAGCGCATGAGGTTCACGTACGCGCCGGCCAGCGTGGCGATCGCCCGGGCGCTCGACAACCGCATCATGGCGAGCAACGTACCGAAGACAAGGCCGCCGACCATGGCGAGCGCCGTGAGCGTCAGCGTGAACGTCATGCCGTCGCGGAAGAGGTACGGCAGCGAGCGCTGAATGACGTCGAAGTCGAAGCCGCCGAGCATCGTTCAATGACCCGTGGGCGCGCCGGGGGCGCCGATGAAGCCCGGCACGCGCACGGCGTGCTCGAGGCGACGCATGGCGAACACCACGATCAGGTTCGTGACGAGATAGATCACCGTCGCCGCGGCGAATGCCTCGAATACCTGGAAGGTGAACTCCTGCATGGAGCGGGCACGCGCGGTGAGCTCCATGACGCCGATCGTCAGCGCGACCGAGGAGTTCTTTATGCAGTTGAGGAATTCCGAGGTGAGCGGCGGCAGGATGATGCGGAAGGTCATCGGCAGGATGACGCGGCGATAGGTCTGCGACAGCGTCAGCCCGATCGCCGTGCCGGCCCAAAGCTGACCGCGCGGCAGCGACTGGATGCCGGCGCGCACCTGCTCGGCGACGCGAACCGAGGTGTAGAGGCCCAGGCAAAGCACCGCCGGGACGAACGACGCCCAGGGCGGCGGCATTTGCTTCACCGCATCGCCCCACGCCTCCGGCAGAAGCTCCGGAAAGACGAAGAACCACAGGAACATCTGCACGAGCAGCGGAATGTTGCGGAAGACTTCCACATAGGCCGCGCACAGGCGCGACAGCCAGCGCAGCGGCATCGTCCGCAGCATCCCGACCAGCGCGCCGAGCGCGAGCGCGATGACCCAGGCGCAAAGCGCCGTGGCGAGCGTCCAGCCGAGTCCTACGAGGAGGTAACCGAGCCAGCTGCCGCCGCCCTCGGGGGAGGGCTGCAGCAGGATGGCCCAGTTCCAGTGGTACTGCATCCGGTTCCGGGCCGTCCTGCTCGGCTACCGGCTACTGATAGTCCTTCGGATCGCCCGAGTCGGTGGGATGAGCCATGACCTTCTTCAGCTGCGGGCTCATCGGCACGTTGAGGTTGATGTTCCTGGGCGGAATCGGATGCAAGAACCACTTGTTGTAGATTTTCGTCCCTTCACCCGACTTGTAGATCTTGATCATCGCCTCGTCGACGACCTTCTTGAACTCGCTGTCGCCCTTGCGCAGCATGATGCCGTACGGCTCCACCGACAGCGCTTCCGTCGAGATCGCGAACTGCTTCGGGTTCTTGGAGTTGGCCACCAGCCCGTAGAGCAGGATGTCGTCCATCACGAACGCCGCGGCGCGGCCGCTCTCGACCATCTGGAAGGCTTCCGGATGGCCGTTCGCCGAGACGATGTTCATGCCAAGGCTCTTCTCGTTGTTGAGCGCCGTGATCTGCTTGATGTTCGTCGTGCCGGCGGTGGACACCACCGTCTTGCCCTTCAGGTCCTCGAGCTTCGAGAGCTTCGCCGAGCGTTTGGCGACGAACTTGTTCGCCGTGACGAAGTGGGTGATGGTGAACCCGACCTGCTGCTGGCGCTCGAGGTTGTTGGTTGTCGAGCCGCACTCGAGGTCGATCGTGCCGTTGGCCATCAGCGGAATACGGTTCGCCGAGGTGACGAGCTGGTATTTCACGTCGAGCTTCGGCATCTTCAGGTGCGCCTTGACGGCGTCGACGATGCGGTGGCAGAGGTCCATGGCATAGCCGATCGGCCGCTGATTGTCGTCGTAGTAGGAGAGCGGAATCGACGCATCGCGGTGGCCGATGGTGATGGCGCCGGAGTCCTTGATCTTCTTCAGCGTGCCTTCCTGGGCCGCGGCGCTTCCGGCAAACGAGAGAGCGGCGAGCAGGGCGAATGCGAGCTTCATGTGGGTTCCTCCCCTTGGCTGGTGAAAAAATTCTACCTAGTTCAGCGCCGCGGCGGTATTGCGCAGCCGCTCGGCCATCGCCCCGAGCAGCGAGATGCCGAAGGTCGGCTCGGCCTTCACCAAGTTAAGGAACACCTGGCGGTTGATGGCGAGGAGCACGCAATCGGTCTCCGCCACCGCATTGGCGGCGCGCGGGGACTGGTCGACGAGCGCCATTTCGCCGAACACGCCGCCCGGGCCGACGCGCTCGACGAGCGCCCCGCGGATCGAGATGGCGACGCGGCCCTCGCTCACCGCGTACATCAGCGCCCCGGCCTGGCCGGCCACCATGATGACTTTGCCGCGCTCGTAGCGGACCGTCGCCCGGTCGCCGAGCCCGTCGGCAAGGGTCGCCATGAGCGTCTTGTCGAAGACGCGCGACTCCTTCATGACCCCGGGGGTGCTGAGCGTGCCTGAATGCTGGGCCAGCATCGCGCGCAGCCGACCGATCATGGTGCCGAGCATCATCAGCGCGAATTCGGGCTTCCGGCCGAGGGCGGCGGCGAACTGCTTGTCGTCGAGCGAAAGCACGCGGCAGGCGGTGCGGGCGAGGGCGGTCGCGCTGCGCGGCGAGTCGCTGATCGTCGCCATCTCGCCGAAGATTTGCCCGGGCTTCACCGCGCCGATCGGCTTGCCCTTGGCCATGAGCGCGACTTCGCCGTCCGCGACGAAGTACATCTTGTCGCGCTTGAGGAGGATGCGGCTCGCCTTCTCGTTCTCCGCGAAGATCACCGTCCCGGCGGCGAAGCTCTCCTCCTTGCCGGCCGATTCGAAGAACACGCGCGCGATGGCCGGAACATAGATCGGCGCCTGGGGCGCCGGCGCCGGCCTGCCGGAACCGGCCGGCCGGCTGAAGTCGAGATCGTCGGACGACATGCGAGGCGAATGATAGTGCCAGAATCGACCTTCATGACTCACCCCACCCGCCTCGAGCACGACCTGCTCGGCGAGCGCGCCGTGCCGGCCGAGGCCTACTACGGCATCCATACCCTGCGCGCGCTCGAGAACTTCCCGATCACCGGCACGCCGATCTCCATCTATCCGGACCTGGTCGCCGCGCTCGCCTGCGTCAAGCAGGCCGCGGCCATCGCCAACGCCGAGCTCGGCCTGCTCGACGAGCGCCGCTCTACCGCCATCCGCCTCGCCTGCGAGGAGATCCGCGAGGGCAAGCTGCACGACGAGTTCGTCGTCGACGTGATTCAGGGCGGCGCCGGCACGTCGAGCAACATGAACGCGAACGAGGTGGTGTGCAACCGCGCGCTCGAGATCCTCGGGCATCGCAAGGGCGAATACCAGCAGCTGCATCCGCTCGATCATGTCAACCTCTCGCAAAGCACGAACGACGTCTACCCGACGGCGGTGAAGCTGGCCCTGCAGCTGGGCATCCGCCGGCTGGCGCGCGACATGGCCGGGCTGCGCCGGGCGTTCGCGGCGAAGGCTGCCCAGTTCGCCGACGTGCTGAAAGTCGGCCGCACCCAGCTGCAGGATGCGGTGCCGATGACGCTCGGCCAGGAGTTCTCGACCTACGCGGTGATGCTGGGGGAAGACGAGCAGCGCCTCGCCGAGGCGGCGGGGCTGATCCGCGAGATCAACCTCGGCGCAACGGCGATCGGCACGGGCATCAACGCGCACCCGGACTATGCCCGTCTCGTCACCACCCGGCTCGCGGAGCTTTCCGCGGTGGCGTTCGTGAGCTCGCCCAACCTCGTGGAAGCGACGCAGGACGCGGGCGCCTTCGTGCAGCTCTCGGGGGTACTCAAGCGCATCGCCGTGAAGCTTTCCAAGACCTGCAACGACCTGCGCCTGCTCTCGTCCGGGCCGCGCGCCGGGATCGGCGAGATCTCGCTGCCGGCCGTGCAGGCCGGCTCGTCGATCATGCCGGGCAAGGTCAACCCGGTGATTCCCGAGGTGGTGAACCAGATCGCCTTCGAGGTGATCGGCAACGACATGGCGGTCACCCTGGCCGCGGAGGCCGGCCAGCTGCAGCTCAACGCCTTCGAGCCGATCATCGCCCATAGCCTGTTCGAGGGCATCGCCCATCTCGCGGCGGGCTGCCGTGTGCTCGCCGAGCGCTGCGTCGACGGAATCACCGCGAATCGCGAGCGTGCACGCCGCTTCGTCGATGAATCCACCGCGCTGGTCACGGCGCTCACGCCGATCATCGGCTACGCGCGCGCCACCGAGATCGCGCAGGAAGCGCTGCGCACCGGCGCCCGCATCTACGACCTCGTGCTCGCAAAAGGGTTGATGACCCGCGAGCAGCTCGACGCCGTCATGCGCCCGGAGGTCCTGACCCGGCCGCACTACGCGACGCTAAGCAAGCCGAACGGGACGGCCTAGGAGAGCAGCTCCGTCACCCCGCCCACCGCGGCGGTGTTTACCGTTAGCGCCCGCTCGATGGCGAAGCGAAAGAGATAATGCGGACCGCCGGCTTTCGGGCCGGTGCCGGAGAGCCCTTCGCCTCCGAAGGGCTGAACGCCCACCACGGCGCCGATCATGCTGCGATTGACGTACGTGTTACCGACCCGAGTTTCGCGCACCACCTCATCGATGAAGCTTTGAATGCGGCTGTGGATGCCGAGGGTCAATCCATAGCCGGTGTCGCGCAGCCATCGCAGCACCTTTTCGAGCTCGCTGCGCCGGTACAAGCAGACGTGTAGCACCGGGCCGAAAACCTCCGTGCGCGGGAGCAGCGTCAGCGGCAGCTCGAACGCGACCGGCGCAATGAAATTTCCGCTCGGCATCGGCAATCGTGCTTCGCCGATCAGCTTCGCCGCGCGGCGCAGCTTTTCGACATGCCGGGCGAGCGCCGCCTGCGCCTCGGCGTCGATGATCGGACCGACGTCGCTGTCCGGCTCGGCCGGATCGCCGACCTTGAGCTCGGCGAGCGCGCCGGCCAGCAGCCGCAGCGTCCGTGGCGCAATGCCCTCGTCGATAAAGAGCAGGCGCTGTGCCGAGCAGCGCTGACCGGCGCTCTGGAAGGCGGAGATGATCGTGTCGTCGACGACCTGCTCCGGCAGCGCCGACGAATCGACCAGCATGGCGTTGACGCCGCCGGTCTCGGCAATGAGCGGAACGATCGGCCCCTCTCGCTCGGCGAGCATGCGGTTGATGCACTGCGCCGTTTCCACCGACCCGGTGAACGCCACGCCGGCGATACGAGGGTCGCTGACGAGCGCTGCGCCGACGCTCGCCCCGTCGCCGACGACGCAAGCCACGGCGTCCCGGGGAACGCCGCTCTCGCGCAGCAGCTCGATGGCCTTCAAGCCGATGAGCGGCGTTTGCTCCGCGGGCTTGGCGATCACGGTGTTGCCCGCGGCGAGCGCTGCGCTGACCTGCCCGGTGAAGATGGCGAGCGGAAAGTTCCACGGGCTGATGCAGGCGAATACCCCGCGCCCGTGCAGCCGCAGCTCGTTGCGCTCGCCTGCGGGGCCGGGAAGGAGGTTCGTCGAAAAGTCGGTTCTCGCGCGCGCGGCGTAGTAGCGGCAGAAATCGGCCGCTTCGCGCACCTCGGCGACCGCGTCGGCATAGGTGCGACGACCTTCGCGCACGATGAGCGATACGAGCTCGCCGATCCTTGCTTCGATCAGCTCGGCAGCGACTTCCAGGCGCTCGGCGCG
>DASQYN010000185.1:0-3750 GCA_035639215.1 Burkholderiales bacterium | reverse complement strand
CCCCGGCGGGCAGGCGGGCGGCAGCTCTCGCATCGAGAACTACATGGGCTTTCCCAACGGTCTTTCGGGCGCCGAGCTGGCCGACCGCGCCCTGCTGCAGGCGCAGAAGTTCGGCGCGATCTTTTCGGTCCCCGCCGAAGTGGCGCAGTTGCGTTGCGAGTTCGGCTTTCACGTGCTCGAGGTCGACGGCCGCGAGCAGGTCGCCGCGCGGTGCGTCCTCATCGCCGCCGGCGCGAGCTATCGCCGGCTCGACGCGGCGGGTTGCGCGCGCTTCGAGAACCTCGGCCTCTATTACGCCGCGACCGCCGTGGAGGCGGAGCTCTGCCGCAACGCGCAAGTCGTTATCGTCGGCGGCGGCAACTCCGCCGGGCAGGCCGCGGTTTACCTCGCCGAGCGGGCGCGACGCGTCCTGCTCGTGCTGCGCGGCGACGACCTGCGCAAGGACATGTCCGATTACCTGGCGCGGCGCATCGAGCACACGGCGACGATCGAAGTGCGCCGGCAGACCGAAGTCGCGGGCATGCGCGGCGAAAAGTGGCTCGAGTCGGTCGATCTGCGCTCGCGGCAGACCGGCGCGCCCGAGCGCGTGAGCTGCCCGGCGGCCTTCGTCTTCATCGGCGCGCGGCCGCACACCGGCTGGCTGCCGCAGGACATCGGCCTCGACGGCGACGGCTTCGTGCAGACCGGGCCGCAGCCGGCAGGCAGCCGCGCCTGGCCGCTCGCGCGGCGGCCGTTCCTGCTCGAGACGAGCTGCCCGGGGGTGTTCGCGGCCGGCGACGTACGCGTCGGCTCGATCAAGCGCGTCGCTTCCGCCGTCGGCGAGGGCGCCATGGCGGTCAAGTTCGCGCACGAGTTCCTGGCCTCGCGCTGACGGCAGGGACGGCACGAAATCGGAACACGGGAGCAAGAATCGCGAACCATCGAGGGCTGCTGCGCCTAGCCTTGCAGTTTGGCGATAGGAGATTACGAAATGGCCGAAAAGCAAAAGCAGGCGGAGAAGCAGCAGCAACAGCAGCAGCCCGGCGTGAAAGGCAAGAAGGTGGCCATACTGGCCACCGACGGATTCGAGCAGGTCGAGCTGACCGAGCCGCGCAAGGCGCTGGACGCCGCCGGAGCGAAGACGCAGGTGGTGTCGCCGAAATCCGGAAAGATCCGCGGCTGGAAGCTCACCGAGTGGGGCGACGAGGTGGCGGTGGACGTGCCGCTCGACCAGGCGAAGGTCGACGATTTCGATGCGCTGATGCTGCCGGGCGGAGTGATGAATCCCGACAAGCTGCGCATGCAGCCGCGGGCAGTGGCGTTCGTGCGGGCGTTCTTCGATGCGGTCAAGCCGGTGGCGGCGATCTGCCACGCGCCCTGGACGATCATCGAGGCGGGATGCGCCGAGGGGCGCGAAATCGCCTCGTGGCCTTCGCTCAGGACCGACCTCGAGAACGCCGGAGCGCGCTGGGAGGACCGGGAAGTCTGCGTCGACGGCAACCTCGTCACGAGCCGCAAGCCCGAAGACATTCCGGAATTCAACCGGGAAATGATCACACTGTTCGCCAAGTCGCCGGACGCGCTCGCGCAGCCGCAAGGCGCCGACGCCGGGGCGGAGGACGCCGGCGTCGCACTGCTCGTGAGGCTCGAGGCGAAGCCGGGCCGCGAAGCGGACGTCGAGGAGCTGCTGCGCAACGGGCTGTCGCTGGTGCAGGAAGAGCCGGATACGACCGCCTGGTACGGCGTGCGCCTCGGTAACTCGACCTTCGGCATCTTCGACACGTTTGCGGACGACTCGGGCCGGCAGGCGCACCTTGCGGGACGCGTCGCCCGCTCGCTTAACGATCGGGCGAGCGAGTTGCTCGCCCAGGCCCCGGTCATCGAGAGGGTCGACGTCCTCGCCCGCAAGCTGCCGTAAGGCGCCGCGCCTCGTCCAGGCGGTCAGTGGGACATGAGCGTCGGCACGGTCATCGAGCGGAACAGCTCGCGCGTCGCGCCGCCGAGGACCAGCTCGCGCACGCGCGAATGGCTGTACGCTCCCATGACGATCAGATCCGAGCCCCGCTCGGCGGCGCGCGAGAGGATCAGGGAGCCGGTGTCGATGTCGGCGCCCGGCTCGCTCGCCAGCGTGACCCGTGCGCCGTGGCGCGCGAGGTACGCCGCCATCTCCGGGTCGTAGAGCGCGTCCTCGCCCGGGAAGATCTTCTCCGCCGCGAAGGTCGCCACCTCGGCCTGCTCCGCCTCGCGCAGCAACGGCAGCGCGTCGTGCACGGCGCGCGCCGACTCTCGTGAAGCGTTCCAGGCGACCAGCACGCGGCTGCCGCAGTCCTCGAAGCGGCCGGCGAAAGGCACGTACAGCACCGGCCGGCCGATCGACATCACCAGCCGGTGCGCGAACGCGGCGGGCACGCCGTCGCCCGCGGGATCGGGCTGCCCGGCGAGCACCAGGTCGGCGTACTTCGCCTGAAGCTCGAGCGCGGCGAAGCCGTCGTCGAGCGTAGCGCGCCATTCCGACTTCGCGGTGTACTGCTCCTTCTGCATCTTGTCGCGGAACTCCGCGGCCGCCTCCTCGGATGCGGCGTGGCGCTGCGCATGGATCGTCTCGATCAGCGTCGGTGTGGCCACCTCCGGCAGGCTCGGCAGCACGACCGGCTCGAGGCCGAACACGCCTATCAGGTGGGCGTCGAACCGCTCGGCGAGCCTGAACGCCAGGTCGAGGCGGGCGCGACGCCGGCGGCCGGCGTCGAGGTGCACGACGATTGTCTTGTAGGTCATGCGCCCTACATGGGCGCCCGGCAGCGCGATTCCTTCCCGATTCCTGCGGGCAAGGACCGGGAAGACGCACCGGCATCGCTGGGCGAGCATTGACTGCCACGTCTGCACCGATGCAGCAAGCGATCGCCGAGTGGGCGAGCCTCCATCCGCGCATCCGGCGTGTCTGGGCCTGCGAGCACCGGTTCGCCGTGGAGCTCGAGCCGGTCGCCGACAGCGAAGAGACGCTCACGCAGTGGCTCACGCGCGGCGCGCTCTGGCGCGGCGAGCTGCAGGCAGCGGTCGATCCCGGCATCGAGCTCGGCTGGTTCGATCCTGACGGCGCTGGCGTAGCGGTGACAGAGCTCGAGTCGCTCGTTTACGAAAGAGGCATGTGATGAGCCAGCAGTCAGCACCCGGCACCGTAGACGCGACCGCGCGCGTCTACGACTCGCCGGGCGGCGACGCCTACGTCGTCGAGATCCCGGTCGGCAACGCCGGCAGCGGCGACATCGGCGTCGAGGCGGACGTCGACACGATCACCGTCACGCTGCGGGGCGAGTCGCGCGTGTTCGAGTTCCCGCTCGAGCTCGATACGGACAACGTGCACGCCGAACGCAAGCAGGCCGTGCTGCGCATCACCGCGCCCAAGGCGCTCGCCGGCAAGCGCCGGGTGATCAGGATCGAGCAGGCCGCGTAGGCGTGCAAGGCCCGGACCGACGCAAGAAACCGGCAGCAGTGCGCATGGAAGCGGAAGATTGCGCGCCGCCCGCCGCATAAGCTTGCCTTAGCAGTCACATCGAGCAACGCATCTACCAAACGGAGACAGCATGAGATCGGATGAGGACATCAAGCGGGACGTGGAAGCCGAGCTGCGCTGGGACCACAACATCGACGCGACGGATATCGGCGTGGTGGTGAAAGACGGCGTCGTGACACTGACCGGCTTCGTACGCAGCTATCTGCACAAGTACGACGCCGAGCGCGACGCGAAGCGCGTGGGGGGCGTGCGCGCGGTCG
>DASQYN010000184.1:0-8046 GCA_035639215.1 Burkholderiales bacterium | reverse complement strand
ACGCCGCGTACTACCGGCCCGGCGGCGTCTACCGTGATCTGCCCGATGCGATGCCGAGGTACGAGCCCTCGAAGTTCCACAGCCGCAGGGACGTCGAGCAGATGAACAAGAACCGCCAGGGGTCGCTGCTCGACTTCCTTCCGGCGGTGGAACTTCGAGGGCTCGTACTTCGGCATCGCGTCGGGCAGGTCGCGATAGACGCCGCCCGGCCGGTAGTACGCCGCGTGCAGGCGCGCGCCCGAAACGGCCTCGTAGGCGTCCATCAGGTCCTCGCGCTCGCGGAAGCAATAGAGGAAGACGGTCATCGCGCCGATGTCCAGGCCGTGCGCCCCGAGCCACAGCTCGTGGTTCAGGATGCGCGTCACCTCGTCGAACATGACGCGGATGTATTTCGCCCGCTCGGGAATCTCGATGCCGAGCAGCTTCTCGATGGCGAGCACGTAGGCGTGCTCGTTGCACATCATCGAGACGTAGTCGAGCCGGTCCATGTACGGCACCGACTGCAGGAAGGTCTTGTGCTCGGCGAGCTTCTCCGTCGCGCGATGCAGCAGGCCGATATGCGGGTCGGCGCGCTGGATCACCTCGCCGTCGAGCTCGAGCACGAGACGCAGCACGCCGTGCGCCGCCGGGTGCTGCGGGCCGAAGTTGAGGGTGTAGTTGCGGATTTCAGCCAAATGAGCCGGCCATCATTTTTCGTGCGCGTAGTTCGGCTCGCGCACGATGCGCGGCGTCACCTCGCGCGGATCGATCGTCACCGGCTGATAGATGACGCGCTTCTGGGCCGGGTCGTAGCGCATCTCCACATAGCCGGAAAGCGGGAAGTCCTTGCGGAACGGATGGCCGACGAAGCCGTAGTCGGTGAGGATGCGACGCAGGTCGGGGTGCCCCTCGAAGAGGATGCCGTAGAGGTCGAACGCCTCGCGCTCGTACCAGTTCGCCGACGGCCAGACCTCGACGAGCGACGGCACGGCGGGTAGCTCGTCTTCGGAGCAGAAGCACCGAACGCGCAGCCTCACATTGCTTTTTATTGACAGTAGATGAACCACGACGGCGAAGCGCGGGCCTTCGAGCGGCCGGTCGCCGTACGCCGAGTAGTCGATGCCGCAGAGGTCGATCATCTGCTCGAAGCCGAGCGCGTCGCGCAGCTTCGCGCACGCCTCGCGGTACTCCTTCGCGGGCACGACGAGCGTCAGCTCGCCTCGGTCTTCCTTGGGCTGAAAGCCGGCCTGCGCCAGGCGCTCGCGCAACTTTTCCAGGCGGGTCATCGAGCGATCGTATTGGTTCTCTTGATCTTGTTCTGCAGCTGCACGAGGCCGTAGAGCAGCGCTTCGGCGGTGGGCGGACAGCCGGGCACGTAAATGTCCACCGGCACGATGCGATCGCAGCCGCGCACCACCGAGTACGAGTAGTGGTAATAGCCGCCGCCATTCGCGCACGAGCCCATGGAGATCACCCAGCGCGGCTCGGGCATCTGGTCGTAGACCTTGCGCAGCGCCGGGGCCATCTTGTTGCAGAGCGTGCCGGCGACGATCATCACGTCGGACTGGCGCGGGCTGGGACGGAAGACGATGCCGAAGCGGTCGAGGTCGTAGCGCGCGGCGCCCGCGTGCATCATCTCCACCGCGCAGCAGGCGAGGCCGAAGGTCATCGGCCAGAGCGATCCGGTGCGCGTCCAGTTCACAACCTTGTCCACCGTGGTCGTGACGAAGCCCTGCGACATCACGCCTTCTATTCCCATTCCAGCGCGCCTTTCATCCATTCGTAGATGAAGCCAACGGTGAGAATTGCAAGGAACACCATCATCGCGAGGAACCCGGCGAAGCCGATCTCGTTCAGCGTCGCCGCCCACGGGAAGAGGAAGGCGATCTCGAGATCGAAGAGGATGAAAAGGATGGCGACGAGGTAGTAGCGCACGTCGAACTTCATGCGCGCGTCCTCGAACGCTTCGAAGCCGCACTCGTACGGCGAGAGCTTCTCGGGGTCGGGCCGGTTCGGCGCGAGCAGCTTGCCGAGGAGGAGCGGCACCACGCCGATGCCGATGCCGACCAGGATGAAAAGAAGGATCGGAAAGTATTCAGCCAGCATGAAGAATGGTGGTGCCCACGAGCAGACTCGAACTGCTACGGCTTTTTAGGCCACTAGCCCCTCAAGCTAGCGTGTCTACCAATTTCACCACGTGGGCCCGGGCTCTCAATTATCCTATAAAAATCATTGCGGAACCTGCTTTTCCGGCACCTTCGGCGCTTCCGTCGCCGCCCCGCCCGGAACAGCGCCCTGCGCAGGCGGCGCTTCCGCGGCAGGCTTTTGCGGCTGCGCTTGCGGTTTCGGCACGTCGTTCGCCGGCGCCTGCTGCTCCTCGCGCACGTTGTCGAGAACGCCGCCGCCGCCCCGCTCCGCGGAGCGGTTGGTAGCGACGTAGGCGAGCGCCAGGCTAAGGATGAAAAACAGCGCCGCGAGCACGGCCGTCGAGCGCGAAAGGAAGTTCGCGGAGCCCGTGGCGCCGAACAGGCTCCCCGAGGCGCCGCCGCCGAAGCCCGAGCCCATGTCGGCGCCCTTGCCGTGCTGGAGCAGCACGAGCCCGATGATTCCCAGCGCCACGAGCACGTGGAGCACGATCAGCACATTCGTCCAGACACCCATCATCTGCCTCCAGCGGCAGCCGCCGCCTTAAGAATCTCGAGAAAATCTTCCGCGACCAGCGACGCGCCGCCGATCAGCCCGCCGTCCACGTCCGGCATGGCGAAGATCGCCGCCGCGTTCTGCGGCTTGACGCTGCCGCCATAGAGAATCCGCGTTTCCCGCGAAGCCTTTTTTCTCAGGAACGCATGCACGGCCTGCGCCTGCTCCGGCGTCGCATTGCGGCCGGTACCGATCGCCCACACCGGCTCGTACGCAAGTACCGCTTCGCCAAGCTGGTTGCTCTCCATAACAACAGCCAACTGCCGCGCCACCACCTGCTCGGTGCGCCCGGCCTCGCGCTCTCCGAGCGTCTCGCCTACGCAGAGGATCGGCGTCAGCCCGCCTTTGCGTGCGGCGGCGAACTTGGCCGCCACCTGCGCGTCGCTCTCGCCGTAGAGCTGCCGCCGCTCCGAGTGCCCGACGATCACGTAGCGGCAGCCGAGCTCGACGAGCATCGCCGCGGATACTTCGCCGGTATAGGCGCCTTGCGCATGCTCGCTCACGTTCTGGGCGCCCAGCGCCACCGGGCTGCCGCGCAGCTGCTCGCTCACCTCGCCAAGGTACGGGAACGGAACGCACACGGCGCACTGCACGCCCTGCACGCTACTTCTGAGGATGGAATCGAGCAGCGCCCGGTTGAAAGCCCGGCTGCCGTGCATTTTCCAGTTGCCGGCAACCAGCCGCAGGCGTGCCATGCGACTGAATTTTACCGCATCGCGGCAATCACTTTCGCTTCAGGGGCAGCTAGAGACCAAGATTGCCCAGCGTCGCGCCGATGGCGAACGGCGACGCGCTCCTCACGGCGGATAGCCGAGCCCGAGCCGACTTAATCCGATGCGCGGAGAATCACGCCGCAGGGCGAAGTGGCAGAGCGGGGAGATGCTACGGTTTGCAACGCCGTCCACGTTGGTTCGAATCCAACCTTCGCCTCCATGAATTTTTACCGCCGCAGGGTCGAATAGGACTACGAACGGCCGCGCGGCGGTAACAGGCCGGCCTTATACTGGCCGTGCACGAGGGATTGTCCGATCGCCGAGCGAGTACGGATAGCTCGCCGGGATCGGCAATGCCCTTGGGCATCTAGAATT
This sequence comes from Burkholderiales bacterium, assembly GCA_035639215.1. Classification (GTDB taxonomy): domain Bacteria; phylum Pseudomonadota; class Gammaproteobacteria; order Burkholderiales; family SG8-39; genus SCGC-AG-212-J23. Next base: position 4,279 of record DASQYN010000184.1, on the reverse strand, counting down.
TCCGGGTGCTCCCGGAAACCACTTCCGTAGCGATCGTCGGCGCAGGCCCCTGCGGCCTCATGCTCGCCAACGAGCTCGGGCGCCGCGGCGTCGCCACCGTCGTTCTCGACCGCAAGCCGGGAACCGCTTTCAACCCCCAGGCGAACGCCACCCAGGCCCGCACCATGGAGCATTACCGGCGGCTCGGCTTCGCCGACGAGATCCGCGCACTGGGCATGCCGGAGGATTTCCCGACCGACGTCGCCTACTTCACCCGCTTCGCGGCGCACGAGCTGGCGCGCTTCCGCCTGCCCTCGGCGCGCGAGGCGCGGCGGCTCGTCGCCACGCTGAAGGGCTCCTGGAGCGCGGCCGAGCTGCCGCACCGCGTGGCGCAGAAGTTCGTCGAGCAGGTGCTGCGCCGGCATGCCGAGCGCCTGCCTTGCGTGACGGTGAGGTACGGGTGGAGCGTGACCGGCTTCTCGGCTCATCGCGATGGCGTGGCAATCACCGCAGAACAGGCTGACGGCGGAAGCTCGCATCAGCTGAAAAGCGAATACCTGGTGGGGGCGGACGGCGCTCGCAGCCTGGTCCGCCAGGCCAAGGGCTGGCGCTACGCCGGCGAGACCGGCGTGAGCCGCGATTTCGTCGGCGGGCGCATGTACGCCGTGTACTGCCGCATCGCCGAGTTCTACCGCGCAATCCCGCACGCACCGGCATGGATGAACGTGAGCTTCAACCGCGAGCGGCGCTGCTTCATGCCGGCGGTGGACGGCCGCGGCGAGTTCGCCTTTCACACCCAGCTCAAGGCGCACGAGGACGAAGGCCGCATCGACGAGCGCGGTGCCGCGGCCATGGTGCAGCAGGCGCTCGGTACGCCGCTTCCCGTCGAAGTGCTGGCGCGCGACACCTGGACGGCCGGCCATGCGCTGGTCGCCGAGCGGTTCGCCGAGGGCCGGGTCTTCATCGCCGGCGATGCCGCCCACCTTTTCACGCCGACTGGCGGTCTCGGCTACAACACCGCGGTGGAGGACGCGGTCAACCTCGGCTGGAAGCTCGCGGCGGTGCTCAAGGGGCGGGCCTCGCCACGGCTTCTCGAGAGCTACGAAGCCGAGCGCCGGCCACTCGCGCTGCGCAATACCGGCTACGCGAAACGGTTCGCCGATTCGCTCGGCAATTTCGAGCCGGTGCACGAGATCGAGGACGACACGCCGGCGGGCGAGGCGGCGCGCCGCCGCGCTGGCGGATACCTGGAAGCGCACGGCCGCGCCGAGTTCAACATTCCGGGCATCACCTTTGGCGGCCGCTACGACGGCTCACCGGCGGTGGTGCCCGACGGTAGCGCGCCGCCGCCCGATGCGCCGGATCGCTACGTGCCGAGCGCCTGCCCGGGCGGCCGGGCGCCGCACGTTTGGCTGGGCGAAGGCGTTTCGCTTTACGATCGCTTCGGCTTCGAGTGGACCCTGCTCGGGCTGTCGCGGGAGCTTCCCGCCGAGGACGACGACTTGAAAGCGGTGAATCTGCAGAGCGAGGAAGCGCGCGACCTTTATGGCGCCGACTATGTGCTGGTTCGGCCCGACCAGATCGTCGCCTGGCGGGGCAACGACGCATCGGCCGGCCTCACGGCCTGGAGGCGGCTCCTTGGCTGAGCACCCGCATCACGGGCACGACCACGGGCACAGGCACGGGCACGATCACCGTCACGCCGCGCCCGCGCCCGGCGGCGCCTTGCGCGCCGCCGCGGGCGTAACGATCGCCTTCGCGCTCGTCGAGGCGCTCGGCGGCTGGTGGACCGGCTCGCTCGCCCTCCTCTCGGACGCCGGTCACATGCTCACCGACGGCGCGGCGCTCATGCTCGGCGCGGCGGCGGCCTGGATGGCGCGCCGCCCGCCTTCGCACCGGCACTCCTACGGCCTCGGGCGGGCCGAGGTGCTCGCCGCGCTCGTGAACGCCGCCGCGATGCTCCTGATCGCGCTCGGCCTCGCTTACGAAGCGCTTGTCAGGATGGAAAGCCCGAAGCCCGTGAACGGCGCCGCCGCAGCGCTGATCGCCCTGGTCGGCCTCGTGCTCAACCTCTGGGTGATGGGCCGGCTCGCCCCGCATCACCACGACCTCAACGCGCGCGCCGCCCGCCTGCATGTCCTTGGTGATGCGCTCGGCTCCATCGCGGCGCTCGCCTCGGGCACGCTGATCGCGATCGGCGGCTGGAACCTCGTCGACCCGATCGCCTCCCTCGCCATCTGCCTGCTGATCGGCGTCTCGGCGCTGCGCCTGCTGCGCGAGAGCCTGCATGCGCTCATGGAAGGCGTGCCGCACGGCCTCTCGGTCGAGGCGATCGGCGCCGAGATGGCGAGCGTCGAGGGCGTGCTCTCGGTGCACGACCTGCACGTCTGGACGCTCTCCGGAAGCCGCGCCGCGCTCTCGGCGCACGTGATGGTGCGCAGCCTGCAGCACTGGGACAAGACGCTGCACGCGCTGCAGACGCGGCTGCACGAGAAGTTCGGCATCGACCACGTCACGCTGCAGCCCGAGACGGGCACGCGACCGCTGGTGCGGCACTAGAAAACCGCCGCGCCCGCCCCCATATGCGCTCCATGAAACCGCTCGAGAACCTCCGCACTCCCCTGCTCGACGTGCACCGCGCGCTGCTCGACAGCCAGCGCGGCGAGCGCTCGCCCGCCGACTTTCTCCAGGCCCTGATCAACGATCCGCAGTTCGAGTGGATCAAGCCGCTGACCGCGCTGCTCGCCAGCCTGGACGAGGTGCTCGGGAACGAGGAATTCCAGAAACGCTACCGCGAGGCGCTGCGGCGCGACCCGGAGCTGCTGGTCGCGCACGGGCGGCTTCAGGCGCTGGCGGCGCGCTCCACGGCCTGAGCGATCTGCCGGGCGGCGGACTCGATCGCCTCCCGGGGCTCGCCCTCGACCATCACGCGCAGCACAGGCTCGGTGCCGGAAGGCCTCAGCAGCACGCGGCCCTTGCCGTTCAGCGAACGCTCGGCGTCGGCCTGCGCGTGCTTTATAGCCGCGTGTTTCATCCAGTCGAAACCCTTCGGCACGGCAACGTTGACAAGCACCTGCGGGTACATCACCAGCTCGGCGGTGAGCTTGGCGAGCGTGCCGCCGGAAGCGCGCAGGGCGTGCAGCACCTGGAGCGCCGAGACGATGCCGTCGCCGGTGGTGTGCTTGTCGAGGCAGATGATGTGCCCGGAATTCTCGCCGCCCAGCTCCCAGCGCTGGTCGCGCATCAGCTCGAGCACGTAGCGGTCGCCGACCCTGGCGCGGCCGAAGCCGACGCCGAGGCGCGCCATCGCCTTCTCGAAGGCGAGGTTGGTCATCAGCGTGCCTGCCACGCCGCTCAGCGCCTTGCGCGCCGCGCGGTGCTTGGCGATGACGAAGAGCAGCTGGTCGCCGTCGTAGCTGCGCCCGGCGGAATCGACCATCAGCAGGCGGTCACCGTCGCCGTCCAGGGCAATGCCCAGATCCGCTTTTGAGCTCAACACCTGGTTTTTCAACATGGCCGGGGCGGTGGCACCACAACCCTCGTTGATGTTCATGCCGTCGGGCTCGACGCCGATCGAGGCGACGTCGGCACCGAGCTCGTGGAAGACGTGCGGCGCGACGTTGTAGGCGGCGCCATGCGCGCAGTCGACGACGATCTTCAGGCCCTTGAGGTCGAGCTCGTTGGGGAAGGTCGACTTGCAGAACTCGATGTAGCGCCCGCCCGCGTCCTCGCGGCGCCAGACCTTGCCGAGGCGCGCGGCCTGGTTGCAGCCCATGGCGCGCTCCATCTCGGCCTCGATCGCCGCCTCGATCGCATCGTCGAGCTTGAAGCCGTCGCCCGAGAAGAACTTGATGCCGTTGTCGGGATACGGGTTGTGCGAGGCGCTGATCACCACCCCGGCGGAGAGCCGCAGCGCGCGCGTGAGATACGCGACGGCCGGCGTCGGTAGCGGGCCGGACATGTGGACGTCGACGCCGGCGGCCGAGAGCCCCGCTTCCAGCGCCGACTCGATCATGTAGCCGGAGATGCGCGTGTCCTTGCCGATCAGGACCGCGGGATGCTTGCCGCTGCCGGAGAACACCTTGCCCGCGGCGTAGCCGAGCCGCAGCACGAATTCCGGCGTCATGGGCGCCTCGCCCACCGTGCCGCGCACCCCGTCGGTTCCGAAATATTTCCGCGTCATGTCTGCACCGCCTGCCATACCGCGATCACGTCCCTCGTCTCCCGCACATCGTGCACGCGCAGGATTTTCGCGCCGCGCTCGACGGCGAGCAAAGCCATCGCCAGGCTGCCGGCGAGG